>DAOKZM010000501.1:0-2501 GCA_035325665.1 Thermomicrobiales bacterium
GGACTACCGCTTTGGTGGGCTCTAGCGACCGGAGCGGCGCTCGGGCTGGCGATGCAGTCGAAGCTGACTGCGACGTTCAGCGTAGCCGCGTTCGGCGCTTGGGCGGTGGCGGTCGTCGCGCTGGCCGCGTGGCGTGGGCGGGTGGCTGAGCGCGCGTCGTGGCGCGACGTCGGGATAGTCGCGGGATCGTGGGCGGCCGTGTTCGGGATCGCGGCACTCGTCTTCGTCGCCACGAACCCGCACCTCTATCCGAACCCGGTCGAGCACACCATCCACCTGTTCCGCGAGCGGACGACGACGATGCATATCCAGCACGACGGAAACCCGCACGACGCCACTGGCGGCCTGGCGGACCGGATTTCCTACGTCACCGGCGGAAGCCTGGTCGTCCAGCCCGGCCTGGAGGAGGATCACACACACGTCTGGCGCGGCCTGCCGCTGGCGGTGCTGCTGGCGCCGGCTGGAGTCTGGCTGCTGGCGCGCCGGTCGTGGCGCGGCTGGCGGGGGAGCGGGGCGCTGCCGGCCGAGGCGCTGGTCCTGCTGGCAGCGCTGGCCTACTTCGGCGGCATCGCCGTCACCCTCCACGTCTACTGGTCGCGCTACATCCTGCCGACCTACATGCTGGGCGGCCTGCTGGCGGGCATCGGGGTCAGCGCGATTGCCGGCTGGCTCGTGCCGGCCTGGCGCGCCCGGCGGGCGTCGTCAGTCGCGTAGCGCCGGCAGCACGCGCTCGCCAAGCAGCCGGATGCCGCCCTCGGGTGTGAGACCATGGGGCGTGCCGAACTCGATCCGAGTCGCGCCGGCCGCGAACGCTGCCTCGCACTGCGCTATCACCTGCGCGGGCGTGCCGGCGAAGGCGAAGCGGTCGAGCAGAGTATCCGGGATCAGCTGTCCGGCGGCGGATTGGTCGCCGGCCGCGACCAGCGCGTCGATCCGCGCCGCCAACTCGGGATCGATCGTAACGGTCGGATCGAGCGGCGCGACGACCGGCAGGTAGAGCGCCAGCTCGCGACGGACCAGGCCGCGCGCCCGCTCCCCGTCCTCATCAACGACGGTCACCGCGCCAAGCGCGACGCCGATCTCTCGCGGATCGCGGCCCGCGCGAAGCGCACCGACAGCGATCCGCTCGCGAACGGGGCGGACGACATCCGGGTTGGCCGAGCCGCCGACCTTGACCTCGTCGGCTCGCTCGCCGGCCAGCGCCAGCGCCCGCGGACCCCAGCCGCCGACGAGCAGCGGCACGCGCGGGCGCCGGACGGCGTAACGCAGGCGCTGGCCCGGCTGCAGCCGGAAGTGGCGGCCCTCGTAGCCGGCGTCGTCCCCTACCAGCAGCCGCTCCACTACGTCGATTGCCTCGCGCAGCCGGCCGACCGGATCGTCCTGCCGAACGCCGACATTCGCCAGCCAGGCGCCACGGGCAAGGCCGAGGTACGCACGACCGTCGCTGAGCAGGTCGAGCGTCGCGATCTGACCGGCGATCTCGACCGGGTGCAGGGTAAACGGATTGAGCGCCGCCGGGCCGAGCGCGATCCGGCGCGTCGCCTGGGCGGCGAGCGCTAGCGGCACGACCGGCGGCTGAAAGAGCAGGTCGGCGTAGATCGACAGCATGTCGAAGCCAAGCCGCTCGACGAGCGCGGCGAGCGGGCCGTAGGCGGCGAGCGGCTTGTCGGTCTGGAGGGCGATCGAGAGCGACCGCCCACCGGTCACGTCAAATCCTCGGTGGAGTAGGTGTTCCGCGCGATTCGCTCGATGCGCATGATTAGGCGTTCGTCGACGTCCGGGCAGGCGACGAGCGTGTCGTACTCCAGCCAGTCATCGGGATCGAGGATGCGCTGCTTGGCCGGCAGGAGCGGCAGGACCGCCTGCAGCGCGTAGAGGCAGAAGTGCTTGCCGGCCGGGATGCGAATCTGGCTCGATTCGGTCAGGTCGAAGTAGTCACCGACCTCGAGGCCGCAGACCGAGCGACCCTCTATCCGGTCAACCGTCACGCGCAAGTCGTAGAGCTCGAAGCCCTCGTCCTCGTCAAACGGGTTGTCCCATCAACGTCCACCTCCCATGTCGTCCCACGGCTCGCGATGAAGGATATCCAGCAGCTCGGCGTGCAGCGCCGGAGTCGCGGCGCCGACGATCGGCGTCCGGCGTCTCAGGTCGAGCGTGACCGGGACCGGCGATCCGTCGAACTCTGTCAGCACGGCGCCGGTCGCCTCAAGCATCACCAACGCTCCGGCGTAGTCGACGATCTTCTCGCCATAGCCGGCCGGAGATACCCGGTTCGGGTTCACGAGCGCGTCGAGTGTGCCACACGCGATAAGCGAAAGGTCAAGCGCCGAGCAACCGGTAATCCGCACCCGCCGGGCGCCGACCATGATCGGCGCCATCGCTCGCCAGGCAGGGGGAGTCTCGGGCCGGATCAGGGCGACGCGGGCCTGGCCAAGCGCCTCGACACCGCTTGGGCGGACGACGTAGCCGTCCAGCATCACAGGCCCGCCGGCCGTCGCGGT
>DAOKZM010000502.1:0-2030 GCA_035325665.1 Thermomicrobiales bacterium
TCGGCCTGGCCGTAGACGCTGGCGGCGTCCGGCACGATCGTCGCCCCCGCCGCGGCGTAGGCGTCGTCGGTGTAGGCCGCCTCGACCCCGGCGCTGGATTGGACGAGGACGGTGTGGCCGGCCCCGACGTACTTCTTGACGGCGTCGGGGATGAGCGCCACCCGGCGCTCGTTCTCGACGATCTCCTTCGGCACGCCGATCGTCACCGGGCGGGCCTGAGCTGCAGCTGAAGGTGCGGATTCCACCATGACCGGTTCGCCTCCCAGAGATTGAACGAGCCGATGGACGGACATCGTTCGCGCCCGCGCGCGGCTCGCGCAGCGGTGCGTCAGATGCCTCTCGTCCGCCTGACGGGGATGTCGACGGCCGGTGGGCCCACCCCGGACGAGACCTGGTTCCGACCCCCATCGGATGGCCCGGGTTGCCAGCCGGAGCGTGGCCAGCGCACGTCGCTCCGACGGCCCTGCTCGTCGACACTCCTCGGATTGTGAATTCTACAACGATTCCCACCCTGGCGCTTGGATGCGTAATCTCCCACCCTGTCGCGATGGGTGTCCGGGTTGTTCCAGATCGATCGGCGTGTCCGTCGCCGCTACTCTCGCCGGTTGGTGTATGACGCACATTACAATCATCCCTCGCTTGGCGTTCGGGGTCGGCGGCAGCCGCTCCGGCGGTGAATACTTCGGGTCGGACGTCGGGGCCGGGAAGACCCGTCGTCACCACCGCCCGCTACGACTGATAGCTTGGAAGAAACCGAACCGTGCGATCTCGATCTGTCCTGATCCTCCTGCTCGCCGTGCTCTTCGCCCTCCCGCTTGCCACCGCGTCCGCCAGCAGCGGGGCGCCGATCTGGAACCCGTCGTTCGAGCGCACCTGGGCGCGGACCGACCGGCCGGTCTCCGACCTGAGCGTCAGCCGCACCTGGATGTGGGGTCCGTCGGGCTACAGCGGCGGCATCGTCGAGCCGTACGCCGAGGCGGCCGGCGGCAAGCGCATCGTCCAGTACTTCGACAAGAGCCGGATGGAGATCACCAGCGACCCGAGCGTGTCACCGGACTCGGTCTGGTACGTCACCAACGGGCTGCTGGCGAAGGAGCTGATCACCGGCAAGGCGCAGGTCGGCGACAACACGTTCTGGAGCTGGGAGCCGGCCCAGATCCCGGTCGCTGGCGACGCGGTCAATCCGTCCGCGCCCACCTACGCCACGTTTGGCAAGTTCCTCGCCGCTCCCGCCGCCCGGGATGGCCAGGCGCTGACCACCCGGCTCTGGCGCGATGGCCGGACGACGAACGACGCGCTGCTGGCGAAGCATGGCGTCACCGCCGTGTATCACGTCCAGGTCTGGGGGATCGACCATCAGGTCGCATCCGTCTTCTGGCAGTTCATGAACTCCAGCGGCCTTGTCTTCGACGGCTCGCGGACGCTGCAAGGCAAGCTGTTCCAGGACCCGTTCTATGCGACCGGCTACCCGATCACCGAGGCGTACTGGGCGACGGTGAAGGTCGCCGGGGTCGATCGCGACGTGTTGATGCAGTGCTTCGAGCGCCGCTGCCTGACCTATACGCCCGACAACGCGGCCGGCTGGCAGGTCGAGGCCGGCAACATCGGCCAGCACTACTATCGCTGGCGCTACGCCGACAACGATCCCGTCCCGGCCCCGATCGGTTGACGCCGGCGGAGCGCTATCCGGGCCGTCTCGTCGATGTTGGAGAGGCGCGGCTGCATGTCGTCGAGACGGGCGACCCGGCCGGGCCGCTCCTCGTCCTGCTGCACGGCTTCCCCGAGTTCTGGTATTCGTGGCGCAACCAGATCCCTGCACTTGCCGCGGCCGGCTACCGCGTCGTCGCGCCGGACCCGGCGACACTACGGCGGATCGACGCGACGGTGCTGGTCATCTGGGGCGAGCTCGACCGGTTCCTCCTGCCTGAGCTGGCCGAGTCGCCGGCCCGCTGGGCGTCGGACTTCCGCCTCGTCCGCCTGCCCCACGCCAGCCACTGGGTCTAGCACGACGAGCCCGAGCGGGTCAACCG
>DAOKZM010000502.1:2040-2493 GCA_035325665.1 Thermomicrobiales bacterium
CGGCTGCTGCTGGAGTTCCTTGACGGCTCACCAACTGGCCGACGTCTGCTCAGCTGAGAGAATCGCTGGCTCGATCGACGCGCCGAAGTGTGTCGCCACCCCGGCGCGGAAGTCCTCGGCGACTGCTTCGGCAACCTCCCGGCCGACCTGGCCGGCCACTTCGGAGAGCAGCAGGACGTCGCGGGTCTCGGGTCGGATCAGCCCCTCGACCGACTGGCGCCAGACGAAGTGGCGCGTTAGGACGGTCGGGCCGCTGGCGTAGGCGATCTCGCCGGCTGGCAGCGCGACCGGCGCCTCCTCGTCGAGGCTGTGGAAGGTGTCCCCCTCGCGCGTGATCCGCAGCTCCACCGGCGCGGCCAGGCGATCCAGTTCGAATGCCCCGGCCGGGACGACGTGGCGCAGCGAGACGGCGTTGTAGAAGTCCACCAGCGGGTTGATCTCGAACGGCTCGCC
>DAOKZM010000503.1:0-537 GCA_035325665.1 Thermomicrobiales bacterium
CCACTACGGAGGAGGCCGGCCACTGGCGGGCGACCCGGTGGCGGCGCTCTGGTACCCGCCGACCCAGATGCTGCGGCTGCTCTCGGTCAAGAGCTACTTCCTGGTGACGATCGTTGGCCATCTCGTGCTGGCCGGGCTGGGCATGCTGCGACTGGCGCGTGTCGCGTTTCGGCTGCCGCGTCTCCCGGCGCTCTACGCGGCGGTGGCCTGGATGGCGACGCCGCGCCTCGTCGCCCACCTCGGCGCCGGCCACGTCACGATCGTCCAGACTGCCGCCTGGCTGCCGTGGGTCGCGTTGACCGCCTGGCTGACGATCGGCAGGCCGGGCAGGTGGGCGCCGGCCTTCGCCGCTAGCCTGGCGATGCTCGTCCTGGCCGGCCACCCCCAGATCGCCTACTACGGCCTGCTGATGCTGGCCGGCGCCTGCGCCTGGCTCGTCGTCGGGCGCTGGCGTGAGGCGGGACGTGAGGCGGCGCTGCGCTCCGTCGCCGGACTGGCGGCCGGCGGGTTGCTCGCGACGCTTCTAGCGGCGGCCCA
>DAOKZM010000503.1:547-2178 GCA_035325665.1 Thermomicrobiales bacterium
CCTGCTGCCGATGCTCGAGTTCGTCTCGCGCTCGACCCGCCAGTCCGCCGTCGGCACGACCGACGCGACGACCGCCTGGCCGGCGTTGAAGGCGCTGGCCGGCTTCTGGATGCCCTCCGGCGTGCCGCACGAGGCGATGTTCGACCCCGGCCGTGCGGTGCTGCTGCTGGCGCTGGTCGGACTGGCGTCCGCCGGCCGGCGCATTGGCCTGCCGTTGCTGGTGGGGATCGCGCTCATCTTCGGGCTGGCAATCGGCGTGCAGTCGCCGGTCTTCAAGGCCGCCCGGCTGATCCTGCCCGACCTCGCCAGCTTCCGCGGCGTCGCCCGCGTCTGGTTCGTCGCGCTGCTGGCGATCGCGGTGCTAGCCGGCTTCGGGGTGGCGGCGATCCTCGGCCGGGTCGGCCGGCGAACACGGGCCGGGGCCGTCGCGCTCGGGCTCGTCGGACTGGCGGCGCTGGCCGGCAACCTCGTCTGGACCACCCATCACCTGATCAACGTTGCCGAGGTCGGGCCGCTGGTCACTCCGGACGAGCGCGAGTTGGCCATCACCCAGGCAGCGGACGGCGGGCGCGTCTACGGCATCCAGCGCAATGTCCGCCAGCCGGCCGCCGTCGCGCTCGGGCTGGAGACGCTCGACGGGCAGGACCCGCTGCTGATCGAGTCGCACGTCGAGCTGATGAGCCAGGCCGGCGGCTACCGTTGGCACGGCTACGAACTGTCGATTCCGCCCTTCCAGATCTACGAGCCGGAGTACGCGACCTTCCAGTACCCGAAGCCCGACCCGATCCTGCTGTCGCTGGTGGGCGTGTCGGTCGTCGCCTCGTGGTTCCCGATCGACGACCCGCGCCTGCGCGAGGTCGCCTACGTCGATAACTCTCACATCTACCGGGTCGAGCTCGACAGCACCCCCGCCCGGCTCTATCGCCCGCTGACCCAAGAGGGGGCGCTCCGGCGCAGCGGCATGCAGCGCCAGACCACGCCGGTTAACCAGCTCCGCCGCGACGCCGAGCACAGCACGTTCACCTGGACGACGACGGAGGAGGGCTGGCTGGTGCTCGGCTGGCCCACCTTCCCCGGCTGGCACGCCGAACTGGACGGCCGGCGTGTCCCGGTCAGGACGGTGGATGGTCTGTTGCCGGCCGTCTGGTCGCCACGCGGCACCCACCGGCTGGACTGGGTCTACGAGCCGGAGTCGGTACGCTACGGCGAGGCACTCTCGGTCCTCGGGCTGGTCGTCCTGCTCGCCTGGCCCGCCGCGGGCTGGGCCAGGCGGCGGGTGAAACTCGCCCACGAGCAGGCTCTCCCACGAAACGAGAGCGCGCCGTCCTTCGGTCGGGTAAGCATCCGGGCGAGAGGCGGCGGCACAAACCTCCCGTAGGGACAGACCGAGGTCTGTCCCCACGAAAGAGTTGCTCTCCTACCCAGGACACCCCTCTCCCCGCGGGCGGGAGCCCTCTGGGCAGCGCTGGGGGTGAGGTCAGTCCGCTGCGACCGACTCGGCGAGGACGATGTCCTCGGTCGCCAGCGCCGGGTGCGCCGAGCTGCCCTTGAGCATGCCCTTGACCAGCGCGTAGAGGACGGCGTGGGCGGTATGCAGGCGGTTCTCGGCCTGGTCGAAGACGACGGACTGC
>DAOKZM010000503.1:2188-2479 GCA_035325665.1 Thermomicrobiales bacterium
CCTCGGCGGTGACCTCCTCGCCGCGGTGGGCCGGCAGGCAGTGCATGAAGATCGCGTCGCGATTCGGCAGGTCGCTCATCAGCCCCTGGGTAACCCGGTAGGGGGTCAGCTCGGCGAAGAGCTTGGCGCGCGTCTCCTCGTTGTCGCCCATCGAAAACCAGGTGTCGGTGTAGACCGCGTCCGCCTCCCAGACTGCCTGATACGGGTCGGTCGTCAGCTCGATCGTCGCGCCGGTCTGCTTGGCGATCGCCTTGGCCTTGGCGACGACGAGCGGATCGGGACCATAGGCCT
>DAOKZM010000504.1:0-2479 GCA_035325665.1 Thermomicrobiales bacterium
CACGTACAGGTTGCCCGCGTCGTCGACGGCCACATCGATGATATTGGTGAACCCTGAGGCGTAGACGGTTGTCTCACCGTCGTCCAGGGCGTCACCGTCGCCGTTCATATCCTCGACGCGCCAGACCGACGCGCTACCGACCTCGAACGGGAAGCCGGTGAGCTGCCCCACGTAGAAGGCGCCGTCCGGTCCCTGCACGACACCGGTTGGCACAGCCTCCATTGGGATCTGGGTTCCCTCGGGGAGCCCGAGGAACGGCGGCGCGTCGGCCATCTTGTCGGGGAAGACTGCCAGCGTAGAGACCGTGCCATCGGCGGCGACGTGCAGCAGTGCGTTCATACCCGCGTCGGAGACCACGTAGCCGCCGTCGTCGAGCGAGACCAGCGAGTACGGGTTGGTATCGACCGGCCCGCCCGCCGGGTTTGCTGTTGCTTCGTAGGCCGAGACATCGGCCACCGAGGCAACGGCGCCGGCGGCGTTGACCGAGATCAGGTGGCCGAGGAGGTCGCCAGCATCGCTGAACAGATCACGCTGGTCCGGGGGGCCGCCGAGTCCTACGACCGCGTGCAACGTGCCGTCGTCACCGACGACGACGTCGTGTGGGCCAACGATTTCGCCCATGAAGGTCAATGCCGGCAGACCGGTGACAACCTGTTCCTGATCGCCGCCGGCAATACGGGTGATCGCGCCGGTCTCGCCGAGACAGCGCTCGAACTCTTCCTCCTCCAGGGTGACGGTGACGCACTCATCGCCGGCCATGCCGGCCTCGGTGACGTAGACCGTGCCGTCCGCGGCGATGTCCAGTCCGCGCGGGTTGGTCAATCCATCTGCAATCGTCTCAGCCCTGACGGACGGCATGCGGAAGCCGGGTTGCCCGCCGAGCCAGTCGAGCTGACCACGCACGGCTCCGGCCGGGAACGTCGCCGTGTGGACGTTCACGTAATACTCGCTCGGGTTGTTGGCGATCGCCGCCGCGAGATCGGCGGTGATATCGACGCAGCCGTTGGACAGACCATCGGCCGGCGCTGTGAACGGCACAACGACTGGTCCGTTCGTGCCGGCCGCTCCGTGGTGGATGTGGGCGGCTACCGGCGTGTCCGTCGCGGCGACGCTCAGGCGATAGCACACCTGGCTCGTGACGAGGTCGATCCTGACCTTGGCGAATCCAAAGCCGTCGGGGTCTCCCGGCGGGATGTCGGCGTCGCCGTGAAGCGATGCCGTAAGCACGACGGAGTTCCCGATCCCTCCCTGAGCGGTCGTGACCGCTGGCACGATCAGGGCGAGAACGGCGATCAGCACGAAGACGAACCGGCGGCGACGCATGCCTTCGCCCCCGCTCTCCGACGCGGGCCGCGGTCGCCCGGCCCCTGGCCCATCTCGTTTGTAGGTAGGCCTACTCTACGCGTCTTACGTTCGTTGTCAATTATCGGTTCAAACGTTCGTGACTGTGGGGACACGCCACCCCCTTCTTTGGCCACATGATCTCCAGCCCGCGGGACGATATCGGCCCGAACTCTCCTGGCCAACGGGGGCGTTGCCGCGTGTACTAGTGTCTCCAATTTCGACGCGACCGCGCGCCACGGCCGTTGCCGGATTGCCGGCGACGAGTGAGGCTGGTTGTGATTGCCGGATTGCCGGCCACCTCGTCGTCATCCTGAGCGGTGTTCGTTGGCGAGATTCGAGAACTGCCCAAGTGGGCGCCGATCCCAGTCCGGCTCGTCCCCCGATTCTTTGTTGTCGTCGAGTCACTCATGGTATAGGTCCGCGTCTCTGGCGAATTGCTCGCGCCGGTAATCCACGGCTGGCCGATGTCGATGACCGGTTGGCTGTCGCGGGCGGTCCGTCCGATCGATTCGAAGAGGGGCGAGGTCATGCGCGTGTATCTTGAGACCGAGCGGCTGATCCTACGGCGTTTCACGCGGGAGGACGTTGACCTGCTGGTCGCGCTGGACGGCGATCCCGAGGTCATGCGCTACCTGACCGGCGGGCAGCCGACTCCGCGCGAGGCGATCGAGCACGATTTCCTGCCGGCCTGGCTACGTTACTACGAGCGGGGAGACGACTACGGCTTCTGGGCGGCGGTCGAGAAGGGGAGCGGTGCGTTCCTTGGCTGGTTCCACCTCCGACCGACCGGCGACGCGCCGCCCGGCGAGGTCGAGCTGGGCTACCGGCTGATCCGGGCTGCCTGGGGCAAGGGGTATGCGACCGAAGGCTCGCGGGCGCTGCTCGACAAGGGCTTCCGCGAGCAGGGCGTCCGGCGCGTCGTCGCCTCGACCTACCAGGACAACCTCGGCTCCCGCCGGGTGATGGAGAAGCTCGGCATGACCCTCGTCCGCACCTTCCGGATGACGCCGGCGGAGCTATCCGAGGGCAGCGCCTACGCCGCCGCAGCGATGGCCGCCGCCTTCCCAGACGACGATGTCGAGTACGCCATTGAGCGGGAGGAATGGGAGCGTCAGCGGGCCCGCGAGGCACGGGC
>DAOKZM010000505.1:0-2473 GCA_035325665.1 Thermomicrobiales bacterium
AGCTGGTCGGGACGACGGTCGGCTCCGTCGGCGCCGCCGTCGCGTCCGGCGCGGTAGCCGCGCCGGACGCGACGGCAGTCGCCGCGACAGCGATGGTGGGTTCAGCAGTCTCCGGAGGGCTGGTCGCGTCCGGCGTGGCGTTGTCCGAGCCGCCCAGCCCAGCGCAGCCGCCGAGGAGCAGCAGGCTGAGCAGGACGACGTAGACCGGTCGGGCGTTCATCCGGGACGACTCCGTTCATCGCATGGGTCGCGCGGCGACGACTGCCGCCCGGCGAAGGATACGCTGGAAAGATGCTGCGGGCCTTAGCCGCCGGTGGCGATGCGGCCGTAACCGGCCAAGTGGGCGCGCCAGAAAGGGGTGTCGAGCTTGTCGACGCGGACAAACTCGCCGACGTCCGGCGCGTGCAGCATCATGCCGTTGCCGACGTAGATGCCGACGTGGGTGATCACCCAGGCTGCCTGGCCGCCGTCGCGCGGGCCGGCCAGCGCGTCCACCTGCCGGCCGACTGGCGTGGTGTTGGCGAAGAAGATGAGGTCGCCCGGCTGGACGTCGGCCGGGTCGAGCCGCTCGGTCGCGGCGAACTGCTCGGCGGCCGTCCGCACGACGGAGACGCCGAGCTGCGCCCAGGCCCACTGCACTAGGCCGGAGCAGTCGAAGCCGCCCTCCTCGTACGACTCGCCGCCCCAGACGTAGGGCGTGCCGAGCGTCGTCATCGCCACCCGGACGATGTCCACCTCGCGCGGGACGAGGCTGTATGGCACGGAGACCGGGCCGATCGAGAAGCCGAGGCTGGCCGACTGGCGCTCGACGAGGGCCACGTACTCGCGGCCGGTCAGCCCGTGGTCGTCCAGCCGCTCGACGACGTTGCCGCGCTCGTCGATCCGTCCGCTATACGCCGCCGCCACCTGCGACCAGTTGCCCCAGCGCTCGTAGAGGCTGGCCAGGATCGTCACCCCGGTGGTGAGGTTCGTCGCCGGGTCAGTCAGGTCCAGGCCGGCCGCGCTCGGGAACAGGTCCGGCCGGACCTGCATCAGCCCGACGCCGCCGGACGGCGAGGTCAGCGTCGCGTCACCGGCTGACTCGACCATGACGATCGCCGCGACCACCTGCCAGGGCACGTCCGCCGCGGCGGACGCCTGCTGGATCTGGTCGGCCCACTGGCCGAGGACGACGACGACGCCCCCCGGCTCGGCGCGGGTCTGAGCGATCGGCAGCATCAACGGGGCAAGCATGGTGAGAATCAGGAGGAAGAGCGGCAGGCGGGTCAGGCGACGCATGAGCAGGTCCGTTACCGTCCGTGTGCGATCGACGCAGCCGGGGCCGGCGTCGTGCGATTCAGTACGCTCTGAGGATAACAAACGGCGCGTCTCGTTGCTTACGGCGCATCGTTGTTTGGGTGAGCTGTGCAGGCGGCGTGTGACGGAGGCGGGATGGCTGGACGAGACGAGGAAGATCGGGCATCGCGGTTTGCAGCCTATTTTCGCGTCCGCCACTATGAGGCGGATGCCCTGGGGCATGTAAACAACGCGACCTGGCTGCATTATCTCGAGCACGCGGCGATCGAGCATTCGGCGGCGCTCGGCTACTCGATCGAGCGCTTCGCCGCGCTGGGCGGCGCGTTCATCGTCCGCCGCCACGAGATCGAATACCTCCGCCCGGCCGCGCCGGGAGACACGATCCAGGTGCTGACCTGGCCGGTGTGCTTCGAGGGCGCGAAGGCGACCCGCGCCTACGAGGTGCGATTGGCCGCGCCGGCCGCCGAGGCGAGCGGCGTCCCGGTGCCGGCCGACCGTTTCTGGCCGGCCGCCGAGGAGCCGCCGGGCCTGCTGCTGGTCCGCGCGCGGACGCTCTGGGTCTGGACCGACCGCGCCGGCCGCCCGCGGCGCATCCCGCCCGAGCTGTGCCCCGTCTTCTTCCCGGGCTGATATGGCGAGGCCACGGGGGACAACCGCCGTGGCCTCGCGTCGCGTGCTGCTTCGCTCTGGCTAGCTCTTCTTGCGCCAGTTCTTCATGTCGTAGACGTCGCTCATGAAGCTGGCCGGCGAATAGCCCTCCAGGTCCTTCGAGACGGCGATCAGGTTGCCGCGGTGGACGATCGGGATCTCGACGAAGTCGTTGACCGACAGGTCGTTCATCGCGATGAACAGGTCCGCCTGCTTGGCTGGGTCCATCTCGACCTGCGCCTGGTCGTGGAGCTTGTCGTACTCCGGGTTGTTGTAGCGAGTGACGTTGGTGCCCGCCCAGCTGTTCGACTTCTGGCAGATCTCGTCGCTGCGGAAGCGCTGCGCCCAGGCGATCGGGTAGGGGCTGTCCGGCCCATTGGTGTACATCTCGATGTCGGCGTAGAACTTCCGGTTGGTATCCGGGTTACCGGCGTCGGATGAGAAAAAGACTGCGCCGTCGATCGACTTCAGCTCGACGGTAAGTCCGAGTTGCTCCAGGCTCTGCTTGATGATCTCCTGCGTCTTCTGG
>DAOKZM010000506.1:0-2466 GCA_035325665.1 Thermomicrobiales bacterium
AGGCTCGCTCCCGTTCCTCAATTCGTTCGCGTACGTTCATGGCATGACCGTCCGGTATCGTCCGTTGGAATACAGTGTACGTACAGTCATGCCATTCGTCTATGGGCTACTTATCCCGCTCGGTGTCGCCGAGGGCAGCCTGCGCTGCTGAGAGGCGGGCAACCGGCACGCGGAACGGCGAGCAGGAGACGTAGTCCAGTCCTGCCCGGTGGCAGAAGCGAACGCTGTTGGGGTCGCCGCCATGTTCGCCGCAGATGCCGAGCTTGATGTCGGGACGGGTCGTCCGGCCACTCTCGACGGCGATCTCGATCAGCTCCCCGACACCGGACTCGTCGAGCGTGATGAACGGGTCATTCGACAGGATCTCGCTCTCGACGTACATCGGCAAGAAGCGGCCAGCGTCGTCGCGGCTCAGGCCGAACGTCGTTTGGGTAAGGTCGTTCGTGCCAAACGAGAAGAAATCGGCCTGCTCGGCGATCTTGGCGGCGGTTAGCGCAGCGCGTGGGAGCTCAATCATGGTGCCGACCGTGTAGCCCACCGTGACGCCGGTCTCCTCGAAGACCTGACTGGCGGTCGCATCCACGACCGCGCGCTGCCGGCGCAGCTCCTCGACGTCGGCGACAAGCGGGATCATGATCTCCGGCTGCACGCTGATACCGTCGCGGACGCAGCTCACTGCGGCGAGGAAGATCGCCCGAGCTTGCATCTCGGTGATCTCCGGGTACGAGATACCGAGCCGGCAGCCACGATGCCCGAGCATCGGGTTGGCCTCGCGGAGCGCCGCGGTCTTGTTGCGGACCTGCTCCACCGTCAGCCCGCTAGCTCGCGCGAGTACCTCGATGTCCTGGTCGGTGTGGGGCAAGAACTCGTGCAGCGGGGGATCGAGCGTCCGGATCGTCACCGGCAAGCCGTCCATCGCGCGGAAGATGCCCTCGAAGTCCTCCTGTTGTATCGGCAGCAGCCGGTCGAGCGCCGCCCGGCGCTCGGCGGCATCAGACGCCATGATCATCTCGCGCATCGCCTGGATTCGGTTGCCTTCGAAGAACATGTGCTCAGTCCGGCAGAGCCCGATGCCCTGAGCGCCGAGCTCCCGTGCCTTGGCGGCGTCGGCAGGAGTGTCGGCGTTCGCCCGAACACTGAGCTGGCGCGCCTCGTCAGCCCAGCCGAGAAGGGTCGCAACGCTGCCGCCGACGTTCGGCTCGATGGTCGGAACCTCGCCGAGCATCACCCGGCCCGACGCGCCGTCGATCGTGATGAAGTCACCCTCGCGCAATACGCGGCCATCGACCTTGATCGTCGCGCTCCGGTAGTCGATGTCGAGCGCGCCGCAGCCCGCGACGCACGGCTTCCCCATCCCGCGGGCAACGACGGCGGCGTGCGATGTCATGCCGCCACGTGCGGTCAGAACCGCCTGGGCCGCGACCATGCCGTGGAAGTCTTCTGGCGAGGTCTCGACCCGGACGAGGATCACGCGCTCGCCACCATCACCGAGGCGCTTGGCGTCGTCGGCGTCAAAGACGATCTTGCCGGTCGCGGCGCCGGGGCTGGCCGGCAGGCCGACCGCCAACACTTCGGGGTTGTAGGCAGGGTCGATCATCGGGTGGAGGAGCTGGTCGAGCTGCGATGGCTCGACGCGCTGGATCGCCTCCTCCTTCGAGATCAGCCCTTCCTCGACCATCGCGACGGCGATGTTGACCGCGGCTTGTCCCGTCCGCTTGCCCGTCCGGGTTTGCAGCATGAAGAGCCGCCCGTTCTGGACGGTGAACTCGACATCCTGCATCTCGCGGTAGTGCCGCTCGAGCCGGTCGGTGATGTCCTGGAACGATGCCCAGGCGTCCGCGAACGTCGGCAACGCCGCCATCTCGGCGATCGGCTGCGGAGTGCGGACGCCGGCCACGACGTCCTCACCCTGAGCGTTGACCAGAAATTCGCCGAAGATCCCCTCCGCGCCAGTGGCCGGGTTGCGGGTGAAGGCAACACCGGTCGCGCTGTCCTCACCGAGGTTGCCGAAGACCATCGCCTGGACGTTGACGGCCGTCCCGAGATCGTGGGGGATGCGGTTCTGGTTGCGGTAGTTGATCGCGCGGCGGTTGTTCCATGAGCCGAAGACGGCCTCCACCGACCCGCGAAGTTGGTCCCAGGGGTCCTGCGGGAACTCGCGACCGGTGTCGCGCTGGACGATCGTCTTGAACTCGGCGACCAGATCGCGGAGCGCGTCGGCCGAGAGCTCAAAGTCGAGCCGCACCCGGTTGCGCCGCTTCAATGCGTCGATCGCGTCCTCGAAGTGGTCGCTGTCGACATCCATGACGACCTTGGCGTACATCTGGATCAACCGGCGGTAGCAGTCCCAGGCGAAGCGCTCGTCGGCGCCCGCGGCCAGCCCAGCGACTGTCTCGTCGTTCAGCCCGAGATTGAGGATCGTGTCCATCATGCCCGGCATCGAGAACTTGGCGCCGGACCGGACCG
>DAOKZM010000507.1:0-2446 GCA_035325665.1 Thermomicrobiales bacterium
ATAGAGGCGCTGTTGAAGCCGCGCGCGAGTGTCGTGGGTCGTGCCCCGGGTCGGCCGGCGACCCCGGCGAGAGGAGTTGCTGGTGGCGAGTGAGGTGGTCCTGCCCTACCGGACCGACTGGCGCGAGATGGAGAGTGTCCTCGACTACTGCAAGGGCAAGGGCGCCGATCGCGCTGCGCTCGAGACGCGCTTCGGCGCCGGCGAGGGGCTGCGCGAGACGCTCAATGCCCTCGATCAGCTTGCCCTGATCGACCGCAACGAGGCCGGCGATGTCCGGCTCTCGATGCTCGGCGAGCAGCTCGCTTACGCGCCCGACCGTGCCCGGCGCCAAGAACGGCTGGTCGAGGCGATCGCCGGCTACGCGCCGTATCGCGCCCCGCTCGAGCGTGCCGTCGCCGAGGGGCGCACGCTCCTCGACGCGCCCTGGGTCGAGCACCTCTGGCAGGTAGACATGCGCCTCGGCCAGCCGCGCAATCGCGTCGAGGAGGCGCGGACGTTCTTCTTCCGCCTGGCCGACGAGGCCGCGCTCGGCGTCTATCGCCGCGGGGTCCGCGGGCAGACCACGCGCCTCGAGCTCGATGAGGACGCTGGCGCGATGCTACGCCCGTATCTGGCGCGCCCGAACGCGCGAGCGGTCAGCGTGGTCGAACCAGCGGCCGAGCCAGCCGCAACCGGCCCGGAGCCGGTCACTGGCGACGCCCCGGCGGCCAGCCTGACCGTCCCGGCGGCGGTCGCGCCGGGCGTCACGGTGATGATCCAGGTCGACATGACCGACTGGGACTTCGAGCGGATCGAGCGCTTCCTCGCGCTCGTGGGTCATCGGCGCCAGGACGACTGAGCCGGCCGGCGGGCGATGTATCCCGCGCGCGGGCGCGGCCTGCTGCCCAGCGGCTGATCTGCTCGATGTCATGCAGCGCCGCCTTGATCGCTGTCTCGTCGAAGTCCGGCGGCAGCCCGTCCCGGCGCAGCCAGTAGCGCGCCCCGGGCGCTTGTTGAAGTCGAGGACCGGCTTCAACGTCACGTGCCAGCGCTGCGCCCCGCACTGGACGATCGGGCAGGTGCGGCCGTCGGCCGCTGGGATGATCCGCTCGATCTCGGCAGGCGCCGACTGTGCTCCTCTCCGGCGCGGGCGACTGGTGTCGTCGGCGCGTCCCCTGGTCGCTGCCCGCGTCTCGCAGGTCGTGCCATCAGAGTAGAGCAAATGTTCTGTTTCTGGCAAGCCATACCGGGATGATGGCTGCCGGCGGGTCAGTCTGGAGAGTGCCAGCGGCAGTTTTGCGACAGAACCTTGACGTTTACGGCAAGATGTGAGACGTTACGTCATGTCGATGCTGTGATGGTTCGCGTTATAGTATGCTCCCACCAGGGATCGTCGCAGTTGGTATGCGGACGCTGGAAGACGCCCGCACGGCGTATACGACAATTCGGAAGCGTTGACGCACGGGCTGCAATGTGGGCGCCTCGCCCGTGCCGAGCTAGTGGTGCAACCGGCCGATGGAAACATCGCGCCGGTTTGTTGTGTTTCAGCCGGCCGCGTCGAGAGGTTTGGGAGGGGACGATGGCCGACCGTGTAGTGATCATCGACGGCGATTCGCTGACCGCCAAGCTGATGCGTTTCGCGCTCGAGGACGCCAGCTTCGAGGTTGCCATCGCCTCGCGCGGGATCGACGCGTTCGATCTCGTGCTGACCCGCGAGACCAGCCTGCTCATCCTCGATGTCAACCTGCCCGACACTGACGGGTTCGCGCTCCTCTCCGAGCTGCACGCCAGGCGCTATAGCGGTCCCAGCGTCTTCGTCACGGCGCGCGGCAGCATCGCCGACAAGCTCCGCGGCTTCGCGCTCGGCGCCGACGACTACATCGTCAAGCCGTTCGAGCCGCTCGAGCTCGTCGCGCGGGTCGAGAGTGTCATCCGCCGCTTCCGGCGCGCCGACCTGATGGCGATGGGGACCATCGTGCGGGTCGGCGATTCCGAGCTCTCGATCGGCGAGCTGTCCTATCGCAGCGACGCCGTCGAGACCACCAGTCTTACCCCGACCGAGATGCGCATCCTCGAAGTGCTGATGCGCAATCCGGCGATCGCCATCTCCCGCGAGCGCCTAATCGAGCGCATCTGGGGGTACGACTTCGTCGGCGAGACCAACCGCGTCGACGTCTATATCCGGCGGATCCGGCGCAAGATCGAGCCGGACCCGGATCGGCCGCGCTACCTGCACACCGTCCGCGGCATCGGCTACGTCTTCCGCGCCGACGGTGACATCCGCCTGGACCTGTCGTTCGCCCCGCGCGGCCTGAAGGTCGTCCAGCCGATCCCGGCCTGACCCTTAGCGGGTGTTTACAAAAAAGCTATATTTCGGTGCATTATCCACGGAGCCGGGGTTCCCCGAATCATGGCGAGGCGGGGGAGGGCCATCCCGGGTTGTCTCTCCGGTAAGGGGGGGGGGCGG
>DAOKZM010000508.1:0-2446 GCA_035325665.1 Thermomicrobiales bacterium
CGGCGAGATCGACGCGCTCTGCCTGGCGCTGCATGGCGCGGGGGTTGCCGAGGGGATTGACGACCTGGAGGGCACGCTGCTCGGCGAGGTGCGCGAGGTCGTCGGGCCGGACCTACCGGTCGTCGTCACGCTCGACCTGCACGGCAACCAGACCTCGGCGATGGTCGAGCACGCCAGCGTGCTGCTCAACTGCCACCTCTACCCGCACACCGACATGTACGAGCGCGGCGTCGAGGCGGTCGAGCTGGCGCAGCAGATCGTCGAGGGGTCGCTAAAGCCGGCGATGCACATGGTCACCCTGCCGATGACGATCCCGCCGTCGACGACGATGCTCGGAGTCGGCAAAGCCATCAACGAGCTGTGCTGGGAGTGGGAGTCCGGCCCCGGCGTCGTGGATGTCTCGTTCGTCCACGGCTTCCCGCATACCGACATCCCGAACATCAACGTCACCGTCGTCGCGACGACGAACGACGACCCCGGGCTGGCCGAGCGGGCGGCGAACGCGGTCGCGCGGGCGATCTGGGAGCGGCGCGACGAGTTCCTCGCCCCGCTGCCCGGCGCGGAGGAGGCGGTCCGGCAGGCGTTGGCCAGCGAGAAGCAGCCGGTCATCATCGCCGAGGTATCGGACAACCCGGGCGGCGGCGCGCCGGGCGACGGCACCCACCTGCTGCGGGCGCTGCTGGCGGCCAATCCCGAACGGGCGGCCTTCGGCTTCATCGCCGACCCCGAGGTCGTGAAGCAGGCGCACGAGGCCGGCGTCGGCGCGGAGATCGACGTGCGCCTCGGAGGCAAGAGCGACGACCTGCACGGCGTGCCGATCGAGACGCGGGCCTACGTGAAATGCCTGACCGACGGCCGGTTCGTCTACACGACTCCGATGGGCGCCGGCCAGAAGGTTGACCTCGGGCTGATGGCACGGCTGGTGATCGGCAACGTTGACGTGCTGGTCTCGACGATCCGCACCCAGACGCTGGACGCCGAGGTGTTCCTGCTGCACGGCATCGACGTCCGGCGCTACGCTATCGTCGCGCTCAAGTCGCAGCAGCACTTCCGGGCTGGCTTCGTCGATATCGCTGGCGAGATCATCCGCTCGGACACGGGCGGATCGACCTCATCCAACCTCGACAGCCTGCCTTTCCAGCGCGTCAGCCGCCCGATCTGGCCGCTGGACCGCGACGTTGCGTGGGGGTGAGGGACGAGGGACGAGGGTTGCGTAGGGACAGGGCTCGCCCTGTCCGCGGCCCGCAGGGCGCCATCCTGCGTGAGCGTGGCAATGCCAGGGAGTCGCGGTGATTCGCGGTTCGAATCACCCTACGCCGGGCGCTCTGACACGGTTCGGAGCTAACTGCTCGTTCTGCGACCGCCCCTACGGGATAAAGGTCACGTCCCGGCGGGGGCGCGAATCAACGCGGAACTCCCTGCCGGACACCGGACAGGGCCAGCTCTGTCTTTACGCAACCGTTGCGCGTAACTCTCCGTCTTGGGACGGGTTAGCCCTGCACCGGCGATGCGGGCGGCCAGTTGGCGGCCCGTTCCATCGGCATGACCTTGCGGACGTGGAGGGCCTGCTTGCCGATGGTGGTGACCTGGAGTTCCGGCTGGAGCGCGTAGAAGACGTAGTCGCCGGCCACGACCGGATCGTCGTAGGGGCGGATGGCGAAGCTGACGTCGGCCGAGCCGTCGTCGGGCCGGATGAAGCCGAGGTTCGCCTTCGGATCGTAGTACGTCACTTTGCCCGAATACCGCGCAAGCTCTCCCCAGCGGCTGTCCATCGGCCTGCTACCCCTGTTCCTGCCCAACGAGCGATCCGCGCACCAATCTCGCGTCTAGCATACCCGAACGGCAGTCCCGGCCGGGCCTATTCCAGCCACTCAATCGTGACCTTCGCCGCGCCGTGGACCGCCGTCACCCGCAGCAGCCCCTCGCCGGCGTTGCTGAAGCGATGGGGCACGCCGGCCGGGATGAGGACGATGTCGCCGGGGCCGGCCTCGACCGTCTCGTCGCCGATGACGAAGGAGCCGCGCCCCTCGGCGACGACGAACACCTCCTCGTAGTCGTGACGGTGCAGCCGCGGGCCGTCACCCGGCTGGACCTCGCCGAGCATCAGAGAGATCGTCTCCAGCCCGTGCTCGTCCGCGTTCATGAAGCGGGCGACGACGCCCGGGCTGCCGACCGTCCGCGGCTCGAGGGTCTCGCGCCTGACCTGATACTCCATCGCGGGCTCCATCCACTGTTCGAGAAGCGACGTACCTCTTCTGGTAACACAACCGCGGGCGGATGCACAGGGGTGCTCGAATCCGACGATCAGCGCTCCGCCGGCTGGCGGGGACCGCTGACGCCAGCCGCCTCCAGGACGTGGTCGATCACGCGCTGGAGCTCGTCGCGCTCGGACTGGGCGAGCGGCTCGAGGAAGCGAGCCAGCATCTCGCCGCCACGCGCCCGCCAC
>DAOKZM010000509.1:0-2441 GCA_035325665.1 Thermomicrobiales bacterium
CGCGGAACTCGATCGGCCTATACATCATGTACAGCCGCAACGCGCTCGTGCTCTCCAACACGATGTCGAATAACAAGGGGCCGAGCGGCGGCGGGATGGGGCTGAAGGACGTTGACGGGTTGACCGTGCAGGGCAACCGCTTCGTCAACAACCGGATCGCCGCCCAGATCGACACGTCGCCGCGCGAGCCGAACATCGAGCACTTCTGGATCGGGAACGTCTTCGCCTACAACGAGGTCGCGCTCGGGATCATGCCCTCGGTGACGCGCAACACGTTTACCGAGAACTCGTTCATCGACAACATCCAGAACCTGACGATCCTCGGCGGCGGCGAGCTGAAGCAGATCACCTGGTCGGTCGAGGGGCGCGGTAACTACTGGAGCGACTACGCCGGCTACGACGCCAACGGCGACGGCGTCGGCGACGTGCCCTACAAGTCGCAGCAGCTCTTCGAGTCGCTGATGGACGACCACCCGCAGTTGCGGCTGTTCCTGTTCAGCCCGGCCGCGATGGCGATCGACTTCGCCGCCGAGGCGTTCCCGGCCGTCCGGCCGCGCACACGCTTCGTGGACGACGCGCCGCTGATGCGCGCGCCAGCGGTCGCCGAGCTGCCGGCGATGGCCGGACAGTCGAGCGGCCAGCGGCTGGCCGGCGGGTTCGCCTGGCTTCTGGTTGCCGGCGGGGCGCTCGGCCTGATTCTCTCGATCCGCCGCCGGATGACCACAGCCGCGGCGCTGCCAACCATTGAACCCAGGGAGGCGTCCATGAGCACACCAGCGCCGGCCGTCGTGGAAGCACCGCCGCCGGCTAGCACAGCCGCCGACGCCGTCGTGGCGGTCCGCGACATCACTAAGCGCTACGGACGAGTGGCGGCTGTCGATGGCGTCAGCTTCGACGTCGGTCAGGGAGAGGCTGTCGCCCTCTGGGGCCCGAACGGCGCCGGCAAGACGACGATCTTGCGCTGCCTGCTCGGCGTCGCGCGATACACCGGCGACATCCGCATCGACGGGATCGACCCGGCCCGCGACGGCCGCAACGCCCGGCGGCACATCGGCTACGTTCCCCAGGACCTTGCGCCCTCGGCGATGACGGTCGGGGAGATGATCTCCTTCGTGTCGTCGCTGAAGAAGGCGTCGGTCGAGGAGGGCATAGCCCAGCTCGAGCTGCTGGGGATCGCCGACGCCCGCGACAAGGCGCTCAGCGCGCTCTCCGGCGGGATGAAGCAGCGTCTGGCGCTCGCGCTGGCGCTGATCGGCAGCCCGTCGATCCTGCTGCTCGATGAGCCGACGGCCAACCTCGACGCCGCCGGCCGCGCCGAGCTGCTCGAGCTGCTTCAGGAGCTCAAGAGCGGCGGCAAGACGCTCGTCTTCTCGTCGCACCGGCCGGATGACATCCTGTCGCTGGCCGACCGGATTCTGATGATCCGCGAGGGCCGGCTGGAGCAGTCGCTCTCGCCCCACGACTTCTCGCTCGCGATCGGCAGCGGGACGCGGCTGGTGATGACGCTCTCCAACGGGCACGTCCGCGAGGCGGTCGAGACACTGGCCGAGCTTGGCCTGGAGCCGGACCACGCCGGCAAGCGGGTGATGGTGACGATCCACAGTCGCGAGAAGGCGCGGGTGCTTGCCGCGCTGGCGCGCAACGGCGTTGAGATCGACGATTTTGAACTGGAGCGAGGGTCATGGACTGGTCAGCAGTAGTCGCCATCGCCAGCCGCGACGCCCGGGCCGGGCTGCGCAACCGCTGGTTCATCCTGTACGCGGTCGTCTTCCTGGTCCTCAGCGTCGGGTTCTCCTGGGTGGCGCTGGCCGGGACCGAGCTGACGGGCCAGGCCGGCTTCGGCCGCACCTCGGCCGGCCTGCTCAACCTGATGCTGCTGATGGTGCCGTTGATCGGCCTGACGATCGGCGCCCAGGCGATCGTCAGCGACCGGCAGGACCGCAGCCTCGAGTACCTGCTGGCCCAGCCGGTCTCCCCGGCCGAGGTCTATGTCGGGAAGTATCTGGGCGCGGCCATCTCGCTGGTGCTGCTGCTGGTCTTCGGCTTCGGCTGGGCTGGCGTGGCGCTGGCGGTGCGCGGCGCGGCCGGCAGCCCGGGCGACTTTATCCTGCTGGTCGTCCTGACGGTGCTGCTCGGGCTGGCAATGCTCAGCATCGGCTACCTGATCTCGAGCTTCTCGCCGCAGACGGCGGCGGCGCTCGGTATCGCTGTCTCGCTATGGCTCGTCTTCGTCATCATCGGCGACCTCGGGCTGATGGGGAGCTCGCTGGTCATGCGGCTGCAGCCGGCAACGCTCCTGACGGCGACGCTGATCAACCCGCTCGACGCCTACAAGATCCTCAGCGTCGACCTGCTGCACTCCTCAATGGAGGGTCTCGGCCCGGCCGGGGTCTACGCGATGGACCGCTTCGGAGGGGCGTTGGCCCCGATCCTCCTGGCGG
>DAOKZM010000510.1:0-1190 GCA_035325665.1 Thermomicrobiales bacterium
AGAACCCCTCGCCGGCCATCCCTCCAGCCCAGGCGCCGCAGTCGGGGCCGGTCCAGCTCGCCGCCCGGCCCTGGGCATCGACGATGCCGGCCTGGCGGACGTCGCGCTCGTCGTCGTCAGCGACCAGCCGGTCGAGCACCTCGGTCGCCGAGAGGCCGGTCTCCAGCATCGCCAGCGCCTGGGCGCCCCAGGCCACGTTCGCACGAGCCTGGGTCGCGACGGCGCCGATGCCGCCCCGCAGCCAGGGCACGACCGCGCCGACCGCCAGGAACTTCGATTCGACCGCGACCCCGAGGTCGCCGCTGGACGGGTCGCGGGCGACGATCGAGAACGTTGCGATGACCGGCGGCCGGCCAGTGCGTTGGCGTGTAGTACCCATCAGTCGATCTCCTTCGTGGTCTCGGTCGGGTATCCTGCGCGGACATGATAGTCCGGAGCGGGATGGGGGACGGCCGGTGGCACGCGTGACCAGGGCCAAGGGACGGGACGCGGTCGTCGCGCGCTACGGCAGCGAGCGCTCGTTCATCCTGCGCACGCTCTACACCTGGCTGACGCTAACGATCCTCTACCTCGGCGTCTGGCCGATGCTGGTGATCTACGCGGGCGCGCCGGGGGTGGACCCCGAGGACACGCCGCTGGGCTGGTACCAGCTGCGGCTGTTGGCCCCGCTGCTGACCGCGCTGGCGGCCGGCTGGCTCTGGCGCGCGTCGCCGGCGCCGACCGACACCGCCGCCCGCGAGCGTTTCCTGGCGCTGGCCCGGCGCGGGCGGCTCTGGCCGCAGCTGCTGCTGTTCCTGGCCGGGACGATCGCCGTCGTCGCGCTCTTCATGCTGGCCGAGGACCTGGGCGGCGGAGTCCGGCTGATCATGCTGACGCTGGTCGAGGCCGTCGTGATCGGGGTGGTCGTCTCGGGCTACCTGCACGGCGCGCTCGACATGGTGCTGCGGCCGCGCCGCGCCGCGCTGGCTGTCACTGGCCTCTACGCCCTGACCTTCGGGATGCGCGCGATGCTGGCCGTCACCTCGCAGGAGTCGGGCGGCGACGCGCTGGTCGCGCTGCTGGCCGGGCTGCTGGCCGGGCTGCTGATCGGCCTGGCCGCGGCTGGGCTGCGTGCGGCGAGCGGCAGCATCGTGCCGGGCATTCTCGCCCTCTGGCTGCTGTTCCTGCTGCTCGGCCTCTCGGGCTTCTAC
>DAOKZM010000510.1:1200-2440 GCA_035325665.1 Thermomicrobiales bacterium
ACTTCCCAAGCGCGTCGTCGTGCTCGGAGCGGGGGCCGCCGGCATGTCGGCTGCTGTCCAGGGCGATGTCGCGACGGTCGAGATCGCCGGCGCGCTGAACGTGGTCGTCGAATACCCGATTGCGCTGGCGGCCAAGGGCGAGGCGGCGCTCGGCCATGTGTTCATGGAAGCTGTCCTCTTGCTGGCCGGGCAGGCGCCGCTGGCCGCACGGACTCCGCTAGCACCGTCCTGGCCCGCGCGGGTTTTTGTGCCGCATCTTACGCGTTGGACAGAAGTAGTCTATGATGGTGACGATGGCCCGATCTCTGCGGGCCTGACGTTACACGATGCCGGTGGGCGGCGTGAGTGTCGCGAATCCGTCGCCGGCCGGGCTTTCAGTCCGAAAGGAGGACGCACGTGAGCTCCATCTACGATCCGCATCGTCCAAAGGAGGGCTGGGGGCGCGGCTGGGAGGTCGGTCTCGGCGTCGTCGTCGCGTTCCTCATTGTGCTGGCGATCCTGGCGTTGATCTTCTAAGTAGGTGCTTCTAAGCGGCTTCGCATAAGTTGTTGACCAGGCGGATGCCGGGGGAATGGTCGGCATGGAAGCGAGCCTCCAGCCGATCGAGGATGCCGCTGGCGGTGGTCTCCAACCCAGCGACATCGTTCCAGAACGGAGCGTGATGCTGGGTGTCTACGAGGGAGGCCAGCATGCGCGCGTACAGCGAAGATCTTCGGCGACGGATCGTGCAGGCCGGCGAGGCCGGGACATCACATCGTCAGGCCGCCGAGCAGTTTCGTATCAGCGTGCGAACCGTCGATCGGTATGTGCGGCAGCTCCAGACGACGGGCGACCTGGCCCCGCGCCATGCGCTTGAGCCGCTTCCACTCCGGCTCCTTTCGGTTCAAGTGCGGCCTGTAGCGTGAGCGCCAGCGGGCAATCGTCGGCAGGTCATGACCGAGCATGGCCGCCGTGACCATCTCCAGCCGCTCGCGCGCGCGCGGCGCGAGGTCTCGATGGCGCACGGCCGCGTGGATCGCCGCTTGCTCGGCGTCGTGCAGGTTGACGAGCGGCGTGGCGCAGCGGATCATCAAGTCCGCCCTCATCGGGAGGCTATCGCGGAGCCACTGAACTTACCAGCACTCCACTTAGGGCGGCGAGGCGCCTGGCGCTCCTCCCGAAGAATCGAGTGTGCGTATAGCACAACAGCCTGTTGAAAAAGGCAGGCGGTTGGCAGCACAAGACGACCGTCGGCGGATGC
>DAOKZM010000511.1:0-2436 GCA_035325665.1 Thermomicrobiales bacterium
GGTGGAGCAGGTGATCGCCGGGTTCCAGGACCCGCCGCTGGGGCTGTTTACGACGCCGGAGGAGCTCAACGAGCCGGGCGTGCTGGTCTACCGCGACTACATGCGTGAGTTGGCCATGCAGGCTCACGGTGAGGTGTTCCGGCTTCAGAGCAGTGGCTGGACGCTGGCGGCGGTGTCGCCCGAGATGGAGGGCGAGATCGGCGTCGGACAGCGGTATGTGTTTGTTCGGGACGTGGGACGTGGGACGTGGGACGCGGGGGGTTCGTAGGAAAGGCCCCGTCCTGTCCGCACGGAACGATGATTGCCTGATCTTCGAGCCCGCCGCGCATGGGTCGCGTGGCGGGCTCGCTGTGCTTAGCGCGAAATCGTCTGAAGCTTCGGGCTGTAGGCGTTCTCGTCGACCCAAGGCTTGCCTTCGGCAAAGCGAGTGGAGCGGAAGGGGGTGAGGTCGACGGTGCGTGGCTCGCCGCCGGTGATCCACTCGGCGAGGCACTTGCCGATGGCAGGGGATGTCTTGAACGAGGTGCCGGAGTCGCCGAGCACGACGAAGAGGCCGGGGACCGACGGGACCTGGTCGATGATCGGCCGGCCGTCGGGACTCATCATGTAGATGCCGGACCAGCCGCCGCGCATCGTTGCGTCGGCGAAGGCCGGGAAGCGCGCGGCGAGGGTCCGGCGGGCGAGGTCGACGAAGCCGTCATCGACCCCCTCGTGGAACGTGTCCGGGTCCCAGTCGGCTCGCGGGCGCTCGACGCCGATGAGTGTGCCGCGGGAGCCCTCGGGGCGCAGCCAGCTGTGGTTGACGTTGTCGATGACCACGACGTGACGCTGGTCCCAGCCGGAGGGCCAGTGGAACACGGCGACCATCGACCGATGGGGGTACAGGCCGTAGTCCAGGCCGAGCGACTCCAGGAGGGTGTTCGCCCAGGCGCCGGGGGCGAGGACGACGGTGTCGGTGTCGATGCGGCCGTTGGTCGTCTCGACGCCGCTGACGCGGTCGCCGACGCGGAGGATCGCGGTCGCCTCGCAATGCGTCCAGATCGTCGCGCCGAGACTCTCGGCCGCCTTCGCGAACGAGTAAGCGGTGGCGTTGGGATCGGCAAAGCCGGATACCGGCTCCCAGGCGGCGGCGCCGATGTCGTTGACGAACATGCCGGGGGCGATCTCGGCGAGCTCCTCGCGGGAGACGAGGCGCGTCTCGATGCCCAATCCCTGCTGGGCGGCGACGTTGGCGGCGAGCTTGTCCTCGTAGCCGGGGCCGACGACCTGGACGAAGCCCGGCTCGTCCCAGCCGGCGTCGCCGCCGCCGGTGTACTCAGCGAAGTCGCGGAAGACCTTCAGGCTCTCGTAGGCGAGCTGCGACTCGGGGATGTTGGTGTAGTGGGTGCGGACGAGCGCGCCGGACTTGCCGGTCGCGCCGGCCCCGAGCTGGCGGCGCTCGACCAGGTAGACGTCCTTCATCCCGGCCTTCGCCAGGTGGTAGGCGGTGCTGGTCCCGTTGACACCGCCACCGATCACGACCGCGCCGGCTGTTGTCGTCATCCTTGCCTCCCTTCACGGCACGTGGCGGATTGTCGCACGGGCCGACGACGCGGTCAGCCGGCCGCTGCGTCCTCCTCGGCGGATTCGTAGATGGCCTCGCCGCGGTGAAGCCGCAGCGCGGTGCGGGCGGTCTGGTGCATCGCGCGGGATGTCGGGGCGTGGGCGGCGAGATAGCGTGCGACGGCGACGAGGACACGGCGCGCTGCGGCTGGCTGGTCGGCATGCAGATCGAAGAAGAGCTGGGCGCCGGCCTCCAGCATCTGGTAGGAGTGGAACTCGCCGTCCTCGCGGAGCAGCACGTGACCGAGGGTTGCGATCAGTCGGGCCGGGTCGTGGCCGGCTGCCAGGTAGCGGTGGGCGACGACACCGGCCTCGTTGACGCGCTGCTCGCGGTCGGTGAGCTCCAGCAGCTCGGCAAGGAGGGCGTCGGGGCCGGGGGCGCCGTCCGCTGTCGCGCGCTGCTCGGGAAGCCGCGCGGCGGGCATGTTCAGGAAGCGGTCAAGGTAGACGCGCATCGCGCCGTGGAAGATGCCGCGGGCCAGCTCGGGCGACGGAGCGCGGAGCATCGAGCGATGGAGCGCGTTGGCGTAGGTGAAGGTGTGGAGGACAGTGATCCAGTCGGAGAACTCGTTGGAGGTATGGAAGCGGGCAACACGGAGCGCGGCTGCGTAGGCCAGCGCGCGAGTCAGGTCGGTGAGCGGGGCGCCAGATCGCAGCGCCTCGGTCAGCCGCGCGACGATGACGTAGGGGTCGTCGGCCAGGAGGATGTCAGCGAACGCCTCGACGTCGAGGCCCGGGGCAGCGCTAGACGCCTGGAGGGCGCGGGGCAGGTCGGCCAGTGACTCATCGAGCAGGGCGACGAGGTCGTCCACCGGCCCCGTGTTGCGCGGGTCC
>DAOKZM010000512.1:0-1530 GCA_035325665.1 Thermomicrobiales bacterium
GTCGCGCGGCCGGTGCTGCCACGGGGGTCCGGCAGCAGGGCGCCGGAGCTACGGGCGGCCAGCCTCTGACCCCAGTCGTGCGAGTTGGCATGGAACCAGCGCGACCAGGCCCAGGTCGGCCCGCCGTGCACCAGCGCGACCGTCGGATAGCGCCGGCCCTCGACGTAGCCATGGGGCAAGATCAGCAGCCCCTCCACCTCGACCCCGGCGTCACTGGTCCAGCGGATGCTCGAGACGCTGCCGAGCGCGGCCTTTGTCAGATCGGAATCGAAGCCCGTCAACCTGCGCAACTCGCCCACGCGACCGTCGACTACCTCCGCGACATGGATGTTCTCCGGCTCGACGCCGGTCTGCCAGACGAGCGCCAGACGATTGCCGTCGCGGCTGACGCTGACCGGCGCGTCCGACCAACCCTCGTGCCTCGGCAGCAGCGGTGTCTGCTCCCCCTCCCAGCTGAGCCGGTAGGCGGCAAAGTCAACGCCCTCGGCGCAGGAGAGCACCAGCGTCTCTCCGGCGTCCGGCGAGGACAGAGCCTCGACCGTCCCGCCGTAGCCCTCGGTCAGACAGACCTGCTCGCCGCCACTGGCGTCGATACGGTAGACGTGCTCGCCGTGGACGACCTGGCCAGCGAACGACCGAAACGCGAGGTAGCGAGCATCGGACGACCAGGTGAGGTCGAGGGTGACGCTCTGACGGATAAGGATCGTCGTCGGCTCGCCACCCTCGCGCGGGACGATGGCGAGCTGGTTCTCGGCGAAGATCTCATCCATCCGGGCATTGGCGGTCGTGCAGATCGCCAGCCGCTCCGCGTCGGGCGACCATGCGTAGGCGCGGACCTGGCGCGCCTCCGGAGAGACGCACATCGCGGTCTTCGCTTCGGGGTCGAGCACCCAGAGTCGTTGGTACTTCTGTTCCTGATCCCAGAGGACCCGGTCGTCGCGCTCTTCCTTGCGCTTCTTCTCGTCTTCGGTCTCCGGCTCGGTGAAGAGGGCGGCGAGGAATCGACCGTCCGGCGACCAGCCCAGGCCACTCATCTCGCCCTGCTGGTCGAAGACGCGAACCCCCTCGCCGCCTCCCGCGCGCATGACGTAGACGCTCGACTTGCCACGCTCGGCGCGGTCGGAGAGGAACGCGATCCGCTGGCTGTCGGGCGACCAGCGCGGCGCGCGGTCGTTGGCGATCCCGGTCGTGAACTGCCGTGCGCCGGCCTCGGACGCCGCGTCGAACGGCACGAGCCAGATCGCCGACTGCTCGTGCTCGCCCTCCTTGCTCGCCTGGTCAACGACGAAGGCGACCGCGCTCCCATCCGGCGCGATGCGCGCTTCTCCGACGCGCGTCATCGTCGCAAGCTGCTCGGGCGTCAGCGGCTGCGGCTCGATACTCGTCTCGTTCAAGTCGCCGGTATCCCTTCGATGATGTTAAAGCGGGTCCGTCGGGTATCGTCGCCCACGATGACCGTCCGCGCAAGTCGCCACCGATGTCCTATCATGCCCACCCGACCGGGAACGAGCCACGGAAAGGACGCCGCAT
>DAOKZM010000512.1:1540-2366 GCA_035325665.1 Thermomicrobiales bacterium
GCGCTTCACGATCGACGACATCCACCAGGCTCGCGAGCGGCTGCGCGACGTCGCGGTTCGGACGCCGCTGCTGCGACTGCACGAGGTCGAGGATGTCTGGCTCAAGCCCGAGGTGCTCCAGCCGATCGGCTCGTTCAAGCTGCGCGGGGCGTACAACGCCATCGTCACGCGCCAGGAGGCGGGGCAGCTCGACGAGGTGACGACGCTCTCAGCCGGCAATATGTCGCAGGCGGTGGCGTGGTCAGCGCGGAAGCTGGGGCTGCGGGCGACGGCGATCATGCCGGACGCCGCGCCGGAGTTCAAGAAGGCGGCAACGCGCGGCTACGGCGCGGCGATCGAGCTGATCCCCCGCGCCGAGGTCATGGCGGCGATGCAGGATGGGCGCTTCGACGACCGGCCCGGCTTCATCCACCCGTTCAACGACCCGCTGGTCGCGGCCGGCAACGGCACGATCGGCCTGGAGATCATCGAAGACATGCCGGACGCCGAGACTGTGATCGTGCCGGTCGGCGGCGGCGGGCTGGTGCTGGGGATCGCGACCGCGATCAAAGCCAGTCGGCCCGAAGTTCGCGTATACGGGGTCCAGCCGCTGGGCGGGAGCGCCCTGGCGGCGTCGCTGGCAGCGGGTGAGCCGCGGACGGCTTCCTACGAGACATTCGTGGATGGCGCGGGCGCGCCGTTCGTCGCTGCCGACGCATTCCCCGACCTCCAGCGGCTGCTTGCCGGGTGCTTCACCCCGACCGACGACGAGACGAAGGCGGCGGTTGCTCGGCTGGCCCTGCGAAACAAGCTGGTGACCGAGGGAGCCGGCGCGCTGGCCGTCGCG
>DAOKZM010000513.1:0-333 GCA_035325665.1 Thermomicrobiales bacterium
GGCGCGGTGAGTCGCTAATCCGCTCTAGCGGGTCGTTCGGCAGCTTTCCCGCCTCCTGTCATCCTGAGCCCGCAGGCGAAGGATCTCCCCTACATTTGGCGGTCCCAGCGGAGGAGAGATGTTTCGGCTACTGCCTCAACATGACAGGGGTAGTGGTGCTCCGGGGAGGATGAGTCCGTAGCCATTTCACGCCCCGGATTCGGCATCCCTAAATACCTCGCCGATCGTGTCGCGCGCAATCCCGGCCAGCGTCGGGTTGGAGTCCCAGCAGTAGGGCAGGGCGATCAGGGCAGTCGAGAGCGCCCAGCCGCGGCCGCGCGACCAGGTGGCGTC
>DAOKZM010000513.1:343-2356 GCA_035325665.1 Thermomicrobiales bacterium
TGGAACGTCTCGCGCGGGCCGGCCGGCAGCAGATTCCACGCGACGATCAGGTCCACCGCCGGATCGCCGGCGCCGAGGCAGCCGAAGTCGATCACGGCGCTCAGCCGGCCGTCGACGACTAGCAGGTTGCCCGACTGGATGTCGCCGTGGACCCAGACCGGCGGGCCGTCCCATACCGGCGCGCTCAGCGCGGCGTCCCAGGCGGCGGTCGCGGCGTCGCCGTCGATGCGGTCGCCGAACTCGGCGATCGCGGCGCGGGTGTCCGCGTCGCGGAGGGCAAGCGGGACACCGCGCCCGGAATTGTGCGCGCCGGGTGTGGGGCCGCCGGAGGCGTCGATGCCGTGCAGCGTGGTGACGAAGCTGTCCAGGTCGGCCGCGAAGCTGTCCAGGTCGGCGACGCGGTCGAGCGTCGCGTTCTCGCCGGGGAGCCACGGGGCGATCGACCAGCGCCACGGGTAGCCCCCGGCCGGCTCGCCGCACGCGAGCGGCGCTGGGATCGGCAGTGGCAGCCGGGGCGCGAGGCCTGGCAACCAGCGGCACTCTTTCTCGGGCTGCCCCGCCGCCCAGCCGATGCGCGGCAGCCGGACGACCATGTCGTCACCCAGCCGGTAGAGCGCGTTGTCCGTCCCGGCCGACGGCGCCGGCTCGACCGGCAGCCCCGCCCAGGCGGTGAACTGCTCCGCGACCAGTCGTGCCACCAGCGCCGCGTCGGTCGGGACCTCGCCGGGGTGCATTGTCCCAGCCATGAGCCTCCCTCAGAGAAGGAAAGGGGCGCTCCCTTCGCCGAATGCGGCGGGAGCGCCCGTGAGAATGGCGAATGACTGTTACGCGCGCTGGCCGGCCGCGACTGGCTGAGCCTTCATCGCCGCCGCGAGGGCCTGGTCGAAGTCGCGAGTGAGGTCCTCGGGGTCCTCGAGGCCGATCGAGAGGCGGATCATCTTGTGGGTGAGGCCCATCCGCTCCTGCTCGGCCTTCGGCACGTCGGCGTGGGTCATCGTCGCCGGGTGCTCGGCCAGTGACTCGGTGCCGCCGAGGCTGACGGCGAGGTGGCAGATCTTCAGCGCGTTGAGGAAGGCGAACGCCTCGGCCTCGCCGCCGCGCACGTCGAACGAGACCATCGCGCCCGGCGCGAGGCACTGGCGCTGGTAGACCTCGTACTGCGGGTCCGACTCGTCGATGTGGCCCAAGTAATACACCTTCTCGACTGCCGGGTGGTTGCGCAGGAACTCGGCGACGACCTTGGCGTTCTCGGTCTGCTGGACCATCCGGATCTTGAGCGTCTCGAGGCTGCGTAGCATCAGCCAGCCGTGGAACGGCGAGAGCATCGAGCCGAAGAACGTGCGCAGCGCCCGGACCGGGGCCATGACCTCCTTCGACCCGAGGCAGGCTCCAGCGATCAGGTCGCCGTGGCCGCCGATGTACTTGGTCGCCGAATAGAGCACCAGGTCGGCGCCGTGCTTGAGTGGCTGCTGCCAGACCGGGCCGAGGAAGGTGTTGTCCACCGCGACGACGACGCGCCGCTCGGAGGTCGAGAGCGAGCGGGCGACGGCAGCGCAGTGGGCGATGTCGACCAGCGCGTTGGTCGGGTTGGCCGGCGTCTCGACGTAGATCATGCCGACCGCGCCAGGCTCCAGGCCGGCCGCCGCCTGCTCGAGGGCCTCCGGCCCGGCGCCGGCCGGGAAGCCGACCCCGCGGATGTTGAACTCCTCACAGACGTGGCGGATGAAGTGGTCGGTGCCGCCGTAGAGCGGCTCGGAGTGCAGCAGGACGTCGCCGGGGCGCAGGTAGGCGAGCATCGTCGTCGTGATCGCGGCCATGCCGCTGGCGAAGACGGCGCAGCTTTCGGCGCTATCCCAGATCGCCAGCCGGTCCTCGACGATCTCCAGGTCGGGGTTGTTGATCCGGCTATAGATCAGGCCCGGCTCCTCGCCGGCCCGCGGCTCGCGCAGCCCGTAGGCGACCTCGAAGAACGCCTTGCCGTCCTCGGCCGACTTGAACACGAAGGTCGAGGTC
>DAOKZM010000514.1:0-2349 GCA_035325665.1 Thermomicrobiales bacterium
GAAGGCGGCGGGCGCCGCGATGAAGGCCTCGGGGCCGGTCCTGGTGCGCCGTGTCGACCGCGGCGACCTGGGGGCCGAGCGGCTGGAGCGGGCCTGCCAGATCATCGATGAGACCGCCAACCGGCTCAACCAGCTGACCTCGGAGCTGCTCGATGTCTCGCGGTTGCGCACCGGGTACCTGACGCTCCGGAAGGAACAGCTCAACCTCGTTGATCACGTGACCGACGCGGTCGAGCGCTACGCTCAGGTTTCGGAGCAGCACACGATCGGGCTGGAGATCGACGGCGACCCGATGATCGTCAGCGTCGACCCGGTCCGGATTGACCAGATCCTCGGGAACCTGCTCGACAACGCGATCAAGTACTCGCCCGCCGGAGGCGAGATCACCGTCCGGGTCCGGCCAGAGGACGGCGGATATCTCATATCCGTGAGCGACCGCGGAATCGGCGTCCCCGCCAGCGCGGTCGAGACGATCTTCGAGCCGTTCGGCCGCGCCGCCAACGCCACGGAAAGCTCCTTCCCGGGAATGGGGCTGGGCTTGCACATCACCCGCAACATCGTTCTGCAACACCGCGGCTGGATGCGTGCCGAGAGCACCGGAGAGGGCCACGGCGCGACATTCTTCGTCTGGCTACCGGCCGATGCGGAGGATGGGCCGGGCCAGCACGGTTGATACCGCGCCGGCCTCGCCTCAGGTCGCGAACCGGGAGCCGACCGTTCCGAGCTTCTGACCAAGGCCGTCGAAGCACTCCGCCAGCACGCGCACGACGGTGTCGCACTCCTCCTTCGTGACGACGAGCGGCGGGCAGAGCTGCGTTGTCGGGTCGTTGCGGCCGTCGTTGCGCAGGATCACCCCGCGCTCGAGCATCTGGTCGGACATCCACTCCAGCACCTCGGCCTTGTCAGGCGACGCGCGCGTCTCCCGGTCGGTCACCATCTCAACACCGAGGAATAGCCCGGCGCCGCGGATGTCGCCGACGTTCGGGTGCTCGCCGAGGGCCGCCTCCAGCTCGACCCGCAGGTAGGCGCCCATCTCGCGCGCCTTCCCCGGCAGGTCCTCCTCCAGCATGATGTCGAGGTTGGCGATCGCGGCGGCGCAGGAGACCGGATGCCCGCCGAAGGTCAGGCCGTGCTGGAAGCCATAGGTTCTCGCCGCGGCGACAGGGCCCGGCATCCCCTCCTTCGCCTCGCTGGCGAAGGCGTCGGCGACCGACTTACGCACGATGACCGCGCCGAGCGGCGCGTACGACGAGGTGATCCCCTTCGCCGTCGTAATGATGTCGGGCTCGACACCGTAGTAAGTCGAGGCGAACAGCTCGCCGAGCCGGCCGAAGCCGCAGATGACCTCGTCCATAATCATCAGGATGCCGGTTTGGTCGCACAGCGTGCGGATCTTCTTGAAGTAGTCCATCGAGCCGGGTGGGATGCAGCCGCCCGCGTTCTGGACCGGCTCGGTGATGATCGCCGCGACCTGGTCTGGCCCCTCGAACTCGACCAGCCGCTCGATCTCGTCGTAGCACATCAGGTTGCAGGCGGACTCGTTCCGGCAATACGGGCAGCGGTAGCGGTGTGACATCGGCGCGTGGCGCGCGCCCGGCACGAGCGGCCCGAAGGGCGCCCGCGCGCCGGTGAGGCCGTTGACCGACAGCGCCCCGATCGTCGTGCCATGGTAGGCGACCCGCCGCGAGATCGTCTTCCAGCGGTGCGGGAAGCCGAGGATCGTCTGATACTGCTTGGCCAGCTTCAGCGCCGTCTCAACCGACTCGGAGCCGCCGGAGGTGAAGAACACGCGCGCGTCGCCACCGACCGGCGCGAGGTCGCCGAGCCGGTCGGCCAGCACGGCAGCCGGCACGCTGGCCTGGCCGAACGGGTTGACGAACGGGATCGCCTCGGCCTGCGCCATCATCGCCTCGATGATGCGCGACCGCCCGTACCCAGCATTCACCGAATAGATGCCGGCCAGGAAGTCGAGATACGCCTTGCCGTCCGTGTCCCAGACGGTCGTGCCCTGCCCGCGACTCAACACCAGCGGGCGATGCTCGGGGTCGGCGAACTCCTTCATCTGGGTGAAGTGCAACCACAGGTTATCGCGGATCGCTCCACGTAGCTGGGCGGCGTCGTAGTCGTAGTCGGGAACGCTCGATACGGGGTCGATCGGCGGTGCGGTCATCTCCTGCTCCTCTGGTTGCTCCGGCTGTGCCCATACCGCTGGATGACGCACCCTAACACGGCTCGCGACGCAGCGCGATACCAGCGTCCGAACGGGCCACTGGCATGACTGGCGGTCACCCGCTGGTACGGCCGTTGCGTAGTCGGCGCTACGGCGCAGATCGCGCTGGATGCACGGGA
>DAOKZM010000515.1:0-2303 GCA_035325665.1 Thermomicrobiales bacterium
GAACCAGTCACGCTCGGGAATGTACTGGTCGAGCGCGCTCACCGGACAAAACGCAGGTCGAGGGTTGAGCGAATGTCGCCGACGTGCTGCTGGCGATTCGACTCCAGCCGTTCGGCGACGGCGTCCGCCAGCGCGGCGTCCTCGTCCGGCGCCAGCGCGTCCAGCCGGCCAAGCAGATCACGGACGATCACGCCGTGGGCGCGGAACGAGCCATCCTCGACCTTAACCGTGATGCCCAGCCCCTTGTCGCGGACCGCCAGGCAGATCACCCCCTCGGCGCCGTCCTTGGCCAGGCCGCGCCCGCCGGTGATCTCCATGAGGATCGTGTTCAGCCCCTCCGTTCCGGCGACCATGAACGGCGCGCTGCCCATCGCCTCGCCGACACGCCGGATGGCGTCGCGATGCCCGGCCGGGGCGCTGCCAGGGTCGGCGATCCGCGCCCAGCCGGTCGCGACCTGACGGATCGGCGCGGCGTAGGCCGGCAGCGTGCAGTTGTCTAGCCCCGCCACCAGCGCGTCCTCCGGCACACCCCAGAAGCGCGCGACGATCGCGCGGATCGCCTGCTGGTGCGGGTGGTCGAGCGCGTCGTACGAACCGGTCGGGTAGCCCTGCGCGACACAGGCGGCCAGCATCCCGGCGTGCTTGCCGGAGCAGTTCTGCGCCAGTCGCTGGGCGACCTCGTCCCCCTCGGCCGCCAGGCGCTCGCGCTCGGCGCTCCAGGGCGGGTCGATCGCGCCGAGCAACGCCGTGGCCGGCATGCCGATCTTCGCCAGCATCCCGGCGACCGTCTCGCGATGGCGCGGCTCGCCGTGGTGCGACCCACAGCAGATCGCCAGCTCGGCGTCGCCGAACTCGAACCGGTCGGCCGCCCCGCTCTCGACGACGGCAACCGCCTGAAACGGCTTCATCGCCGAGCGGGGAAACGTCAGCCGCTCGGCGTCGCCGGCATGAGCCACCAGCGACCCATCCCCCCGCGCCACGACCACCCACCCCCGATGCCGGCTCTCCGGCGCCTGGTTCCGCGTCAGCTCGGCAAGAACCGGCGGCGTCTCGTCCATTCGGTTATGTCCTTTCGTTCGGAACGCGGGGGACCTCACCCCCATCCCCCATCCCTCACCCCGGATACGGCACCCCGCGCTCCTCACCGAGCTCCCGCAGGTCCTCAACCACCGACGGATGCAGCGCGATGCCGCGCTCGAGACAGTCGGCGAGGGTGATGGCCTCGGGGTCGCCGGGGATCATGACCCGCTGGGCGTACTCGGCCGGCTCGGCGTTGCGCAGCGTCGCGAACATCTCGTCGACGCTGGCGTTGTACTCGTCCAGCGGGCGGAACGCCTGGATGTCGATCGCAATGAAGGCGTGGCTGGTGTCGGCGTGCTGCTGCCCCCGCGCGCCGGAGTAGACGATCTTCTTGCTCCAAAGCGAGCCGGAGAGCTGCGAGCAGAGCATCTCGACCAGCAGCGCCAGCCCATAGCCCTTCTGCCCGCTCGTCGCCCGCAGGCCGCCGAGCGGCATCAGCGCCCGCGCAGCGAACGGGTCGGTCGTCGGCTGGCCGTGCTCGTCCACCGCCAATCCCTCCGGCAACGTCGCCCCCAGCCGGCGGGCGATTTCGATCTTGCCCCAGGCCACCGCGGTCGTCGCCGCGTCGAGGACGAACGGGTCCTGCTCGCCGGCCGGGAAGGCGGCGGCGATCGGCGCGGTCGAGAGCATCGCCTCCTTGCCCCAGGTCGGCACCAGCAGCGGGGTGGCGTTGGTCATCGCGATGCCGGCCATGCCTGGGAAGCGCAGCGCCATCGTCGCGTAGTAGCCGGCGATGCCGAAGTGGTCGGAGTGACCGACCGTCGAGAGGCATACTCCCGCGTCGCGCGCCTTCTGGATCGTACGCTCCATTGCCTTGTAGGCCATCAGCGGCCCGAGCCCGTGGCCGGCGTCGAACGTCACTGTCGCCGCCGTCTCGCGGACGATCGTCAGCTTCGCGTCGGCGCGGATCGTGCCGTTGAGCAGCCGATCGACGTAAAGCCGGCGCAGACGTGGCACGCCGTGGGAGGCGATCCCGCGCAGGTCCGACTCGACCAGTACGTCGGCGACGATCTCGCTGTCCTCCCGGCCGATCCCGCAGGTCTCGAAGATATCGACCACCCAGTCGCGCAGCGTATCGCAAGGAATCCGGGGGTAGTCGCCCCCCTCCTCATAGCCCGCCATACCCTCGTCCCTTTCGTGCTCAAGCTGATGCTAGTCGCCGATCGCCGGGATCGCCGCCAGCCGGTCGCGGATCGGCCCGGCCGTCTGGTCGTGCTCCTCGC
>DAOKZM010000516.1:0-2280 GCA_035325665.1 Thermomicrobiales bacterium
TAACCGCGCCGGACCACGTCCTCGAAGCGTTCGCCATCGACATCGACGAGGGCGCCATCCAGTCGCTGGACGACAACAAGCTCCTCCTGCGCGCCCGCAAGCCTGCCGCCACCTAGCACCTATCGCTCGCGTCAGCTCGCGTCGATGCCCTCGACGAGATTGAACTCGGCGGCCTGGGCGGCGGCGATGCGTTCGGCGAGCGGCGGGTGCAGGATGAGGGTCGCGGCGCGGGACGGGCTGGGATCGGCCAGGTTCTGAGCGGCGAGCTTGCGCATCGCCCCGGCGTAACCGCGCGGGTTGCCGGTCAGCCGGATCGCGTAGCGGTCGGCTCGCCGCTCGATCTGGCGGCTGTACGCGAGCTGGAGCGGCGAGACCAGAGCCCCGACGAGCGACATCACGACGCCGAGGACGGGCAGCGAGCGCGAGCTCTCCAGTCGATCGGTCCCGGCCAGCGAGGGCATGCGCCGGAGCAGCCCACTAGCGAGCACGTTCACGGCCGCGGTCGTCGCCAGCGTCGTCAGGCCGGCCAGACCGATGAAGCGCCAGATGTCCTTGTGTACCTGGTGGGCCGCCTCGTGGGCGACGATCCCCTCGATCTCCTCGGGGGTGAACGACTCGAGCATCGTATCGGCGAGAACGATGCGCTTGGTCCGGCCCAGGCCGGCGAAGAAGGCGTTGGCCTTCGTCGTCCGGCGGCTCATATCCATCTGCATCACGTCGGCGACCGGGACGCCGGCCCGCGCCGTCAGGTCGCGCAGCCGCGCCGCGAGCGCTTCGTCGCGCAGCGGCTCGTAGCGATTGAAGCGCGGCGCAATCAGCACCGGGAAGAGGTGCGACATGATCGCCGTCAGCGGGATGACTGCCGCCGAGACGGCCAGCCACCAGCGCTGGGGCCAGCGCCGCATCGCGGCGTATAGCCCCTCGACCAACCCGAGCTCCAGCGGCAGCCCGATTGCCGTCCCCTTGACGACATCAGCCGCCCACGACAGCCAGTCCTGAGTGCTCAGCCCGTAGCGCCGCTCGACGACGAAGCTGCTGTAATAGCGCAGCGGCAGCCCGGCCAGCGTGGTCAGCGCCGAGAGCGCCGCGGTGTAACGCAGCCGCTGGACGGCGGACGCGCCCTCCGCCGGAAGGAGCAGGTCGGCCAGCCGCCGCGACAGCCCGCTGAAGACGAACGCCGAGCCGGACAGCAACGACACTGCGATGCCGAGCAGGCTGAGACGGTCCTTCGTCCGGCTATACTCCCTCGCGCGCTGCTCGTCGCCCATCCCACTCCTCGTTCCACCACGGCGTCGTGGTTGTCATCGGCCTGCGCGACTCGTAGCATCCCCTCCGAGGCCGAAGGAGAGGACGACGGATGCAGCCACAGGATACACGCCCCCGCGCGCGAGACATCGGATTGCGGATCGGGCAGCTCCCGACCGGGCCAAACAACACGATCACCGACGTTGCCGGCGTCCGCGTCGGGCAGACGACGCTGATCGAAGGCGACGGCCCATTGCGCCCCGGCCGCGGGCCGGTCCGCACCGGCGTGACGGTCGTCCTGCCGCACCCCGGCAACCTGTATCGCGACAAGGTCCCGGCCGCGATCCACGTCATCAACGGCTTCGGCAAGTGCATGGGACAGGAGCAGGTCGATGAGCTCGGGACACTCGAAAGCCCGATCGCGCTGACCGGCACGATGAACGTCGGGCTCGTTACCGACGCGATCGTCGCCTGGAGCATCCGCGAGAACCCGGACATTGGCATCGACGCGGCGACGGTGAACCCGGTCGTGGGGGAGTGCTCCGACGCCTGGCTCAATGACATGCAGGGCCGGCACGTCCGCGAGGAGCACGTCTTCCAGGCCATCGAATCGGCCGCAGCGGGACCCGTAGAAGAAGGAGCAGTCGGCGCCGGGGCAGGGATGACCGCGTTCGGCTACAAGGGGGGCATCGGCGCCTCGTCGCGGGTCACTCCGTCGCACCTCGGAGGCTGGACCGTCGGGGTCCTAGTGCTGGCGAACTACGGTCGGCGCGACCAGCTGCGGATCGACGGCGTCCCGGTCGGCCAGATGCTCGCGACAGCGGAGGACGTACCGGAGCGGGGGTCGATCATGATGATCGTGGCGACCGATGCTCCGCTGCTCGACCGCGGGCTGCGCCGGCTGGCCCGCCGGGCCGGCATCGGCTTGGCCCGCACCGGCTCGATCGCCGGCAACGGCAGCGGCGGCTACGTCATCGCCTTCTCGGCAGCGCCAGCCGTCCGCGTGCCCTACGCGGCGCCCCCGCCGACCCCCCC
>DAOKZM010000517.1:0-2277 GCA_035325665.1 Thermomicrobiales bacterium
GCGGCAGCATCACGATCGTCGTCGACGCAAGCTCGATCAGCATCCGCTAGCGCGGCTCTTCCGCTGGCGCCGGCCCGTGGGGCGCGGGTGGGCGCCATGGCCCAGAGGGCGCCCCGCGCCGGACAGGTCGGGCGCCTGTCCCTACACAGTCTGCCGCGCCCCTATGCCAAAAGTTGGGATACGGGCGGGAGCCCTCTGGGCAGCCTTGGGGACAACCCTCCGTCCCTCGTCCCTTATCCCCCGTCCCTCCCCCACGGTACGGTATCGTTACGGACGGTGACGACGAGGCACGCGGAGGCGAGTGGGATGCACCTGGCGGAACGGATGAGCCGGCTCGGGACGGAGAGCGCGTTCGACGTGCTGATGCGCGCCCGGGCGCTTGAGGCCCAGGGCCGCGATGTCGTCCATTTGGAGATCGGCGAGCCGGACTTCGACACGCCCGAGCACGTCATCCAGGCCGGGATCGACGCGCTGCGGCAGGGCGACACGCACTACACCCCGGCGGCCGGCATCCCGGCGCTGCGCCAGGCGATCGCGGAGTACGTCGCGCGGACGCGCGGGGTCGAGGTCGGTCCGGAGCAGGTCGTCGTTACGCCCGGCGGCAAGCCGGTGATGTTCTTCGTCATCCTGGCGCTGGCCGGCCCCGGCGACGAGGTGATCTGTCCCGACCCGGGCTTCCCGATCTACGCATCGGCGGTCGCGTTCGCTGGGGCGACGCCGGTCCCATTGACCTTGCGTGAGGAGGACGGCTTCGCCGTCGACCCGGACGCGCTGCGGGCGCTGGTGACCGAGCGGACGAAGCTGATCGTCATCAACTCGCCGCACAACCCGACCGGCGGGGTCATCCCTGGCGCGGCGCTGGACGAGATCGCCCGGCTGGCGGACGAGCGCGGCATACCGGTCCTCTCTGACGAGATCTACTCGCGGATGGTCTACGACGGCGCGTTCGAGAGCATCATCTCGCGCCCCGGCATGGTCGGGCAGACGATCATCCTCGACGGCTTCTCGAAGACCTACGCGATGACCGGCTGGCGGCTGGGCTACGGCGTGATGCCGGCCGCGCTGGCCGAGCAGGTGACGCGGCTGGCGGTGAACAGCCACTCCTGCGTGCCGGGGTTCACCCAGGCGGCCGGGGTCGCCGCGCTGACTGGCAGCCAGGCGGCGGTCGAGGCGATGGTGGCCGAGTTCCGCGAGCGGCGCGACGTGGTCGTCGCCGGGCTGAACGCTATCCCCGGCGTGAGCTGCCGGGCGCCGGCCGGCGCGTTCTACGCCTTCCCGAATGTTTCGCGGCTGGGCGAATCGGCGGCGATCGCCGACCGGCTGCTGGACAAGGGCGGCGTCGCGGTGCTCGACGGCGGCGCGTTCGGCGCGGCCGGACGCGGCTTCCTGCGGCTGTCCTATGCCAGCTCGCTCGACCGGCTGGAGCTGGCGCTGGAGCGGATGCGCCAGGTCCTCGCCCCGCTTAGCGAATGAAGAGACGGAGACCCGTGACCAGATCGCACCCTTCGCCCGGCCAGCATGCCCGCGGACTCGACGGAGGCGGCCGATGAGCATCCGGGCCTATGCGCGTCTCGGCGTCGTCCTGGCCGGCGTCGTCGGGCTGGGGGTCGAGCTGGCCGCCGAGCGGCTGCTGGCGCCGGCCTTCGGCACAACCAACGACCTGTGGTCGATCGTCATCGGCCTGACCTTCGCCTTCCTCTCGCTCGGCTACAGCGTCGGCGGCCGGCTGATCGACCGCCACCCGACCCACCGGATCATTGCCGTCTGCCTGCTCGCAACCGGCGTCTGGACGGTCCTGCTGGCGTTCGGCGGCCGGGCGGTCGTCGATCAGATCCAGGCCTGGACGTTCGACACCGGCGGCCTGCGGGCCGGGCTGTTCCTCTCGGTGCTGCTGCTGATCACCGTGCCGCCGTTCCTGCTGGGGATCATCACCCCATCGGCGATCCGGCTGGTCGTCCCGCGCGTCGGGCAGGCGGGATCCTCGGCCGGCACGATCTACGCGCTCGGCACGATCGGCTCGCTGGTGGGGACCTTCATCCCGGTCATCGTCCTGATGCCGCGGATCGGCGTCCGGCTGACGTTCCTGTCGATGGCGGCGGTCGCGCTGCTGGGCGGAGCGATCGGCCTGACGCGTGTCGTCCGCGGCCGTCCGCAGCCGGAGGCCGTCGAGCGGCCGGCCGAGTCGGAGTCCGCGCCGCTCCTGGAGCGTGCCGCACGCTAAGAGCGTCAGCCTGTTGAAAAAGGCAGGCGGTTGGCAGCACAAGACGACCGTCGGCG
>DAOKZM010000518.1:0-2268 GCA_035325665.1 Thermomicrobiales bacterium
CGGCCGTCGCCGTCGAAAGGACTGCCGTGCCGTTATCGTCGCTATTGGATCCGGTCGAGCATGCGCCGAGGACGCCGATCGACAGCGCCATGATGACGACCATCAATAGATAGGATAGTGAGAACCGCCGTCGAGATTGCATAACCATTGGTGTTCCTTCCTTACCGCGCCACGGCCGCCGCTATACGTATGGCATCATCGGCCCGAACCTCCGGAGACTTCGCCCCCGGCCGAGCCGGGATATCTCTACTGTCAGTATCGAGCAACCATCTGAGACATCGGTGAAGACGACCTGAAAGATCGCTGAAATCACACAAACTGTTATGCAATCGTTAGCCCGCAATATCGGTCGAACCTTCACCATCGACGACGCATCGGACGTGCCAGCGGCCGCCCGGCTGAGCCGGCGCGCGCTGCTCGCGGCAGGCGCCGGTCTCGTCGTCAGCGCCTGCCTCCCCTGGGGCAACGATACCAACGCGCCGCCGGACCTCTCGACCGCCGCCTACCCGGACGACGCGATGCTGGCGTCGGTGGACTGGGTCGCAGCCCGGCTGGGGGAACCGGCGCTGCGGCTGATCGACTGTTCGTCGGCGCGCTCATGGCGCCGGAGCCACCTGCCCGGGGCGGTCCACGTCTGGTGGCAGGACACGATCGAGATCAACAATCCGACATACGGCATGCTGGCTGGCGCAGACCACCGGCTACGGATCGTCCGCGACGCGGGGATCGCACCGGACTCATCGGCCGTCTGCTACGACCGCTCCGGCGGCGTCTGGGCCAGCCGGGTGGTCTGGATGCTGCACGCCAGCGGCTTCGCCGACGCGCGGGTTCTCGACGGCGGCGAGCAGGCATGGGCCACCGCCGGCCAGCCGGAGGACGACGATCGTCCCAGTCACCCGCCAGGCGCCATCGAGATCCGGCAGGACGAATCCGTCGTCGCCCACAGTCACGACGTCGCCAGCTGGCTCGAGCGCGACGATATCGCGATCCTCGACACACGCACCGCGACCGAGCGGCAGGAGACCTGGTTCGACCGGCTGCGCCGCGGGACGGTCCCCAATAGCCGCTGGCTGCCACGCGACGCGTTCCTAACCTCCGGCGACAGCCCGGCGCTCGTCGCCCCGGACGCGCTACGCGAGCGACTTGCAGCGGCCGGCGTGCCGCCGGACATCCCCGAGGCGGTCGTCTTCGGTTTGCACGGCACGCTGGCCTGCCTGCCGTACGTGGCGCTGCGGGCGCTGGGCGTGCCGCGCGTGCGCGTCTACGACGGCTCGTGGGCGGAGTGGGGCGCCGACCCAGCCCGGCCGATCGCGCCGATCTGAGGCAGTCGCTGGCCGGATCGGGAGCGAGCCGGTAGCATCAGCGCCGGGGGGAGCGCGCGACGGGGTGGCGGAAGATCGGGCATCCATCAGGCTCCAGCGACGGCGGCTGATCGTCTCGGCCGTCGCCTTCGCGTTTCCGCTCATCGCCTCGATCGCGCCGCCGGAGATCGACGGGCTGAGCCCGTGGGGGCTGCGCGTCCTGTCGGTCGTCGTCGCCGGACTGATCCTCTGGATGTCGGAGGCGATGCCGATCGCGGCGACATCACTCGGCGTCGTCGCGATGCTGGCGCTGGTCGGCCCCGGTGAGAGCGATGACGCGCTGAAGACCGCCCTGGCTGGCTTCGAGTCTCCGGCCCCGTACTTCCTCCTGTGCGCGCTGGCGCTCGGCACGGCGACGGTCAAGACCGGGCTGGCCCGCCGGCTGGCGCAGATGCTGGTCCGCGGGGCGAAGGGCAGCGGCCAGCGACTCTACACCCAGATGGTGGCGATGATGCCACCGATGGCAGTGCTGGTCCCCTCGGCGCTAACTCGGACGGCGATGCTCATCCCCGCCTACGAGTCGGTCTTCCAGACGCACCGGATCGAGCGCGGACACCCGATGCCGCGGCTGGTGATGATCGGGTTGGCGATCCTCCAGCCGCTGGCCTCGACCGCCGTGCTGACCGGCGGCGCGGTGCCGGTCGTGGCGTCGTCGCTCGTCGGCGGCATGTCCTGGGCGCACTGGTTCGCGCTGATGTCGGCGCCGATGTACACGCTCCTCATCGTGGTCGGTCTCGCCCTCTACCTCGTCTACCGCCCCAGCGAGCTCCCCGCCGCGCACGGGGAGGGCGGCGAATCCCGTCCGGCACTGCCGCCAATGAGCAATGCCGAGTGGCGCGGACTGGCGATCATCGGCGCGACGACGACGCTCTGGCTGACCGACTTCATTCACCACCTCAACCCGGCC
>DAOKZM010000519.1:0-2262 GCA_035325665.1 Thermomicrobiales bacterium
TGCCTGTGGTGCTTCCTGGCGTTCCACGAGGCCGAGAAGGAGCACGTCGCGCCCGAGGAGCGCGGCCGCTGGCTCGGCAGCCTCTACGCTGAGTCGGTTGCTCGGTTGGAGTATCGCGACCAGGTCGTCGGCCTGCTGAACGAGATGGCCAAGATGGACTCGCTCTTCAGCGGGTCGATCGACCGGCTGATGAAGGAGCTGTACAAGGCCAGCGGCCACGGCGAGGACGTCGCCTACCTGCTCGGCCAGATCGCCAACCAGCGCGAGATCAAGCCGGACGCGATCTACAGCGACCGAACGATCGCCGCGTTCTGGCCGATCCTCGGCGAGCAGCTGGAGGCCGAGTTGGAGCAAATCCGCGCCGACGGTCCGCACCAGGCGCCACCGATCCCATCGCACTCGGGCGGGCCGCCGACGATCCCGCCACTGGTGACACTGGAGGAGACCGAGGAGCGCTACAGCCGCTGGCAGCGGTTGGGTGAGCACCTCGACTGGTGGCCGCACGTCCCGCAGTGGCAGCAGGAAGTGCGCGAGACGTTCCAGCGCTGGGAGCAACGCGACCCCGACTTCCTGGCCCTGTGGGACGAGACGAAGCGCTGGAGCATGGACGGCTTCCACCGCATCTACCACGAGCTAGGCATCCCGTTCGACGTCTGGTTCTTCGAGAGCGAGGTCGAGGACGAGGGCCGAGCGATCGTCCAGGAGCTGCTCGAACGCGGCATCGCCGAGATCAGCGACGGGCTGCCGGTGGTCAAGATCGACGAGCAGCTCGGGCTGGAGAAGGAGACCTACCGGACGCTGCCGATCCTGCGCTCCGACGGCACGACGCTGTATTCGACCAAGGACCTCGCGCTGACGCGGCGCAAGTTCGAGGACTACGAGATCGACCGCTCGGTCTGGGTCATCGACGTGCGCCAGTCGCTCTACATGCAGCAAATCTTCAAGATCATGGAGCTGTACGGCTTCGAGCAGGCCGACAAGTGTTACCACCTCGGCTACGAGGCCGTCATGCTGCCGGAGGGGGCGATGAGCAGCCGGCGCGGCAACGTCGTGCTCTACGACGACCTCGCCAGCGAGGCCAAGCGCCGGGCGCGCGAGATCATCGAGGAGAAGGTTCGCCAGCTCGACCTGGCCGAGGAGCAGCGCCAGCAGATCGCCCAGCAGGTCGCGATCGGCAGCATGAAGTACATGATGCTGGCGCGCGACAACAACCGCGTCCTCGTCTTCGACATGGAGGAGGCGCTCTCGTTCGACGGGCACGCCGCGCCGTACATCCAGTACGCCCACGCCCGCGCCTGCCGCATCCTCGAGCGCGTCGGTGAGCTGCCGCCGGCCGGCGAGATCGAATTCACCGGCCTCCAGCCGGAGGAGACCGACCTGATCCAGCAGATCGGCATCTTCCCGAGCGAGGTCCAGCGCGCCGCCGAGGAGTACAAGCCGCTGGTCATCGCCAACTACGTCTTCGAGCTGGCCCGGCGGTTCAACGACTTCTACGCCGACATCGACAAGCGCCCGGTCCTGACCGCGCCGGAGCCACAGCGCACGATGCGCATCGCGCTGGTCGATGCGACCCGCCAGGCACTGGCCAACGGCCTCGGCCTGCTCGGCATCGCCGCGCCGGATGTGATGTGACGATGCGGATGCGGGACGACGCCGCCAGGCCCAACCGGCTCGCCGATCCCGATATCGCGATCGACGTCTTCCGGGCGCCGATGGCGCTCGGCGCGAACCGCGATGGGGTGGACCAGGGCGCTTCCGCACTGGACGAGGCGCTTCGGCGGCGGCTCGATACGCGCGGCTACCCGGAGATCCTCGGCCGGCTGCGGCCGTCGGTCGATATCCCGGTCGCGCCACTCGGCACTGACCGGGGTGACGAGCCAAACGCATGGCACGCCGGGGACATCGCCGCCGCCTGCGCCGTGCTGGCCGGAGGGGTCGCCGAATCGGTCGAGGCCGGGCGGATGGCGCTCGTCCTCGGCGGCGACCACGCGCTCTCGGTCGGCTCGCTGGCCGGGGCCGGGGTCGCCGGCCGGCTGGGTGTGATCTGGGTGGATGCCCACGGCGACATCAACACGCCTGAGATCAGCCCGAGCGGCAACGTCCATGGCATGCCGCTGGCTGCCGCGCTCGGCCACGGCCCCCGCGCTCTGGCCGCGATCGGGGAGCGGTCGGGCTTGCGGCTGGCTGACCTCGTCTACATCGGGCTGCGCGACCTCGACCCCGGCGAGCGCGCGCTGCTGGCGGACGGTCCGGCGCTGGCCT
>DAOKZM010000520.1:0-2255 GCA_035325665.1 Thermomicrobiales bacterium
CCGGGCGCCAGGCGGGACCGCCGCATCAGGTCGTCCGAACGCCCCAGCCACATCTCCGCGGCCGACGCGTCTCCCCGGGTCATCTCGATTCGAGCCAGTCGGACATAGCAGTCGAGCAGCGGGCGCGGGAGGCCGCCCGGCTCAATGTCGGCGACGGCCTGACGGAGCATGCCGGACGCCTCGTCCACCTCGTTACGCTGGAGGAGCAGCCGCCCGATGCTGGCGCGAATGTAGCCCAGGTTGATCGATGAGACCGGCGAGCGCTGCTCCATCTCCGCCAGCAGCGTCCGGCAACGGATGAGCGGCGCCGTCATCTCACCGCCGATCTGGCACACTCGCGCCCAGTTCCAGATCGCCAGTGCCGCGATCGAATCGTCGCGAGCCTCCACCGCGATCTCGACCGCCTGATGGAGCGCGTCCGCCGCCGGCCCGGGCAGGCTGAGGCTGTCATAGGCTAACCCGAGCGCGATCCCGGCGACGCTGCGCCAGGTTCGATAGTCCTGAGGCAACGCCCCCAGCGCCTGTTCCGCCCAGGCGATCGTCTCGCTCGGGTCGTCCTCACGCATGCTGCCGAGGGACGCGCGGATAGCCGCCACCACGGCCGCCATGTGCGGCGTCGTGTCACCGGCCGCGATCAGCTCCTCGACCTGCCGAAGATAGCGCTCGACTGCGTCGAAGTGGTCGGCGAGGAATTCCGACCAGGCCTCGATCAGGATCAGCCGGGGTCGGGTCCGCAAGATGTCGGATGGTAGCGCCCGCAGCCAGCGAAGCAGCGTCTCCAGCTCACCGCGCTGCCATATCGTCGCGGTGGCTCGCTCGATCAGGTCGGCCGCCCACTCGTACACCTCGGACGCCAGCGCGTGCTCGACCGCCTCGGCGGCCAGCTTCTGCCCCTCATACCAACGCCCGGCCCGCTCGTGCAGCACCAAGCCGCGCTCGGGATCCTCGCGCTGCAGCCGGCTCCGTAGCGCGTCGGCGAACAGCCGGTGGTAGCGGTACCACTGGCGGTCCTCGTCGAGCGGGATGATGAACAAGTTGCCTCGTTCGAGGCGCGTCAGCATCTCCTCGCTGTCCTGCCGGAGCGTCACCGCATCGCACAGCGGTCCGCTGAGCTTGTCGAGGATGGAGGTGTCCAGCAGGAACGAGCGCACCTCTTGCGGTTGACGCTGGAGGATCTCCTCGGTCAGGTAATCGACGATGAAGCGGTTGCTGCCCGCGAAGCTCTCGATGAATGCGTGGACGTCCTGCCGGCCCTGCAACGACAGCGCTGCGAGCTGCAGCCCGGCGATCCAGCCCTCCGAGCGCGCCTCCAGCGCAGCCACCTCATCCGAGGAGAGGGACAGATTCATGACCCCGTTCAGGAACTCGGCGACCTCATCGACGGTGAAGCGCAGGTCAGCGGCGCGCAGCTCGGCAAGCTGGCCGCGCACGCGCAGGCGCATCAGAGGAATCGGCGGGTCGGATCGCGTGGCCAGCACGACGCGCAGATTCTCCGGCAGGTGCTCGATCAGGAACAGCAGCGCGCGATGGATCTCGGCCGAGTCGATCAGATGGTAGTCGTCGAGGACGAGCACGATCGGCTCCGGCCGCGCCGCGACGCCGTTGATCAGGAGTGTGAGCGCGCCCTCGGCCGCGCCGCTCTGCAGTCGTTGCAGCAGCCCGAGTGGCTCGCGGCCCATCCCGGGCGCGATCTGGTCGAGCGCCTGGAACACATAGCTCCAGAAGCGCACGACATCGTTGTCCTCGGCGTCGAGCGAGACCCAGGCGACGCCGCCCCGCGCTCGCGCCCATTCGGCGACGATCGTGGTCTTGCCGAACCCGGGCGGCGCGGCAACCAGCGTCAGCGGCGCGGTTACTGCGCCGTTGAGCGCCTCCATGAGCCGCGAGCGCGAGACGAGGGCCGGCCGGCGGGGCGGGATGGTCAGTTTGGTGGCGAGGAAGAAGCGGGCCTACTGGTGGCTCCACGCCGTCCTCGGCACCGCACTTCCCCTGCCGCTATCAGGTACGTCTCGCTACTCCCACTCGATCGTGCTCGGCGGCTTGCTGGAGATGTCGTAGACGACCCGGTTGATGCCGTGGACCTCGTTGATGATCCGCGACGACATCCTCGCCAGCACGTCGTAGGGCAACCGCGCCCAGTCCGCCGTCATCGCGTCCTCGCTGGTGACGGCGCGGATGGCGCAGACCTTCGCGTAGGTGCGGTAGTCGCCCATGACGCCGGTGGACTGCACCGGCAGGAGGACGGCGAAGTACTG
>DAOKZM010000521.1:0-2244 GCA_035325665.1 Thermomicrobiales bacterium
CCTGGCCCCTTCAGCGCGGCGATGTCGTCACGGCTGCCAACCGTGATCACGCGATCACCCAGGACAGCCATCGCCTCGGCGCGTGGGTTCGCGCGATCGATCGTGTAGACGATTCCGTTCGTGAAGATGATGTCTGCTGGCATTCTGGTTTGGCCCTCACCCCCGCCCCCTCTCCCAATGCTGGGAGAGGGGGTGTCGTGTTGCTACGGCTTCGGCTGCCGTGTGTCGATCTCAGATGCTGCGGTCAGGATGGCATCCAGCACGGCGTCGAGTTGATACATGATGTCATCATTACTGAACCTGAGAACCCGATAACCATAATGTTCGAACTGCTCGGTACGACCTGCGTCGTATTCGCGTTGTCTCTCGTGAACCTTCCCATCTACCTCGACAATGAGCCGGCTTTCGGGACAGCAGAAGTCGACGATGTAGGGTCCGAGTGGGTGTTGACGGCGAAACTTCAGCGCGCCGAGCTGACGCTCACGAAGACTCCGCCACAACACTGCCTCGGCGGGCGTCATGTGCTGCCGAAGGACTCGCGCCATCCCATCGCCATCACGGCGCGTCCCCCTGATCCTCCCGCTGGTCGTCTCGCGCCTGTCCACGCGTCGAACACTCCCGTCCCACGACTCCCCCTCTCCCAGCATTGGGAGAGGGGGCTAGGGGGTGAGGGCCAACTGCCCCGTCAGCGGCTGTACACCACCCGCCCGTCGACGACCGTCATATCGACTTGGACGCTACCAACAGCGCCGGGGTCGAGCTTCGACAGGTCGGTCTCGAAGACGACGGCGTCGCCCAGCTTGCCCGGGGCGAACGACCCCTTGATGTCCTCCTCGAACGAGGCGTAGGCGCCGTTCCAGGTGTAGGCACGAACCGCCTCCTCGAGCGAGATCGACTCCTCCGGCCAGACCTCCTCGCCGTCGGCGGTGCGGCGGGTCATCATCGTCTGGAGGCCGAGGACGGCGCTGGTGTCGACGACCGGCGCGTCGGTCGATGCGGCAGCGACGATGCCGTGCTCGTAGAAGGTGTTCATCCCGTAGGCGTAACGGATGCGGTCGCGGCCGAGGTTCTGGAGGTAGGCGTCCTTGAAGGCGTAGAGGAACGTCGTGCCGGGGATCGGCACGGCCCCGACGCGCTTGATGCGCTGGACGAGGTCGTAATCGATGATCGAGCAGTGCTCGATGCGGTGGCGGTGGTCGGGGCGCGGCGCCTCGGCCAGCGCCTCCTCGTAGGCGTCGAGCAGCAGCGAGATCGCGGCATCGCCGATCGCGTGGGCGCAGCACTGGAAGCCGGCCTTGTGCGCCTTGATGAAGCGCTGCTTGACGGCGTCGAGGTCGTCGTCCATCCAGAGGCCGAGGTTGTCCTCCTCGCCGACGTAGGGCTGCGACATGCGCGCCGTCCGCCCGCCGATCGAGCCGTCGATGAAGAACTTCGCCGGCCCGATCCGCAGCCACTCGTCGCCGAACCCGGTCTTGATGCCGAGCGAGACGAGATGATCGAGCGTCTCGTCGATCATCATCATCAGATAGGTGCGAAGCGGCAGCCGGCCCTCGTTGCGCAACTCGATGTAGGCGCGCATGTGCTCAGGCGTCCGCACGCCCGCCTCGGCCCAGCTCGTCACCCCCTTGGAGAGGAAGTCCTCGCCGGCCAGCAGCAGGTAGTCCTTGATCTGCTCGACCGTCGGCGGCGGAATCTGCCGCTGGATCATCTGCAACGCAGCCTCGCGGACGACGCCGGTCGGCTCGCCGTGCTCGTCGCGGTCGATCGTGCCGCCGGGCGGGTCGGCCGTATTACGGTCGATTCCGGCCAGCGCCAGCGCCCGCGAGTTCGCGGCGCCGATGTGTCCGCAGGCGCGGACGACGACGACCGGGTTGTCCGGAGCGACGGGGTCGAGGTCGTGTCGCGTCGGGTGGCGCTGGTCGTCAAGCCGCGCCTGATCGTAGCCACGCGCCTGGACCCACCGGCCGGCGGGGGTCTGCTTCGCCCGCTCGGCGATCCGGCCGACGAGGTCGGCGACGGTGCGGTTGGGTGGCGTGCCGGCATCGACGTTGTGCTTGGCGACACCGGTGTAGAACGGGTGGCAGTGCGCGTCGTTCATCCCCGGCGCGACGGTGCGACCAGCGAGGTCGACCACCTCGACACCGGACGCGGCCCAGGCACGGGCCTCCTCGTCGCTGCCGACGGCGACGACCTTGCCGAGCCGGATAGCCACGGCGGTGGCTGGCGGCGCCCCGAGCTCGCCGG
>DAOKZM010000522.1:0-2232 GCA_035325665.1 Thermomicrobiales bacterium
CGGGATGGGGAAGGGTGACCGAGTCGGCATCTTCCTGCCGATGCTCGTTGAGACCGCCGTCGCGACGCTGGCCTGCAGCCGGGTGGGCGCGATCTTCGTGCCGATGTTCTCGGGTTACGGACCGGACGCCGTCGCGACCCGGATCAACGACGCCGGAGCGCGGCTGCTGATTACCGCCGACGGATTCTATCGGCGCGGCGCGGTCGTGCCGATGAAGGCGACCGCCGACGCGGCGCTCGGGCAGACGTCGTCGGTCGAACGCGTCCTCGTCGTCCGCCGCACTGGCGCCGACGTGCCGTGGGACGATGGCCGCGACGTCTGGTGGCACGACCTGGTGTCCTCGCAGAGCGACGCCTGTGAGCCAGAGGATACGGCCGCCGACGACCCCTACATGATCATCTACACGTCCGGCACGACCGGCAAGCCGAAGGGCGCCGTCCACGTCCACGCCGGGTTCCCGGTCAAGGCCGCCCAGGACCTGGCGTTCTGCTTCGATGTCCACGAGGGCGACCGGCTCTTCTGGCTAACCGACCTCGGCTGGATGATGGGGCCTTGGGCGATCGCCGGCGGGCTGATCGCCGGGGCGTCGGTGTTGCTCTTCGAGGGCACGCCCGACTACCCTGAACCTGACCGGCTCTGGGAGGTGGTCGAGCGGCACGAGGCGACCATCCTCGGCATCTCGCCGACCGTGGTCCGGGCGCTGATGGGCCGCGGCGACGAGTGGGTGGAGCAACACGCGATGCCCTCGCTGCAAACGCTCGGCTCGACCGGCGAGCCGTGGAACCCGGGGCCGTGGCTCTGGACGTTCGAGAACGTCGGCAAGGGACGCTGCCCGATCGTGAACTACTCCGGCGGGACCGAGATCAGCGGCGGCATCGTCTCCTCGACGACGATCCACCCGCAGAAGCCGTGTTCGTTCAATGGGCCGGTCCCCGGCGTCCCGGCCGACGTGGTCGACGACGAAGGCCGCTCCGTCCGTGGCGCGGTCGGCGAACTGGTCATCCGCGGCCCATGGGTCGGCATGACCAGCGGCTTCTGGCACGATCGGGAGCGCTACGAGGACACCTACTGGACGCGGATGCCGGGCATGTGGGTCCACGGCGACTGGGCGATGGTGGACGACGACGGGTTCTGGTACATCCTCGGCCGGTCGGATGACACGCTGAAGGTCGCCGGCAAGCGCATCGGGCCGGCCGAGATCGAGTCGGCTGCCGTTGCTCACCCGCTCGTTCAGGAGGCGGCAGCGATCGGCGTCCCACACGAGGTCAAGGGCGAGGCGATCGTCGTCTTTGCGATCCTCAAGCCTGGCGCGACCGAATCTGACGCGCTGCGCCGGGAGATCCGCGACACGATCGCCGCGCACGTCGGCAAACCGCTGCAGCCCGACCGCGTGCTGTTCGTCGACGACCTGCCGAAGACGCGTAATGCCAAGATCATGCGGCGGGTCATCCGCGCTCGATACCTCGGCCGTGCCGACCTTGGCGACCTGTCGTCGCTGGAGAACACGGCTGCGGTCGAGGGAATTGCGATCGCCCGCTAGCCACCGGGCTTGCGCGGGCGGGTCCGCGCGGAGAAGATTGACGGACGTGGAAACAGGGAAGGGTGCGCGCCGGCGTCGGGCCGGCGCGTGAACGTGGCGAAAGGCGATACGCGGATGGACGAGATGACGCAGTTCGACACGCGTCACAAGAGCCGGGTGATGAACGACGGCCGCGACCGCGCGGCGGCGCGGGCGATGCTGCACGCGATCGGATTCTCCGACGAGGACCTGCGCAAGCCGATCATTGGCGTCGCGCACTCCTGGATCGGGACGATGCCCTGCAACTTCGGGCTCCGACGGTTGGCCCAGCAGGTGATGGCCGGCGTCCGGGCGGCCGGCGGCACGCCGATGGAGGTCAACACGATCGCGATCTCCGATGGCGTGACGATGGGCACCGAGGGGATGAAGGCGTCGCTCGTCTCACGCGAGGTGATCGCCGACTCGATCGAGCTGGTCGCGCGTGGTCACATGTTCGACGCGATCGTCATCCTGGCGGCCTGCGACAAGACGCTGCCGGCCTCGGCGATGGCGCTGATCCGGCTGGACATCCCCGGCTTCGTGCTCTACGGCGGTTCGATCTACCCGGGGCGTTTCCAGAACCGTGACGTGACGATCGTCGACGTCTTCGAGGGGGTCGGCGCGAACGCCGCCGGGCGGATGAGCGACGAGGAGCTGAGCGTGCTGGAGCACAG
>DAOKZM010000523.1:0-2214 GCA_035325665.1 Thermomicrobiales bacterium
TGAGCATGTTGCTGGCGTCCATCGCGCCCTCGGCCGCGCCCGCGCCGACGACGGTGTGGAGCTCGTCGATGAAGACGATGATCTCGCCCTCGGAGTCGGCGATCTCCTTCAGGACGGCCTTGAGACGCTCCTCGAACTCGCCGCGGAACTTGGCGCCGGCCACCATGCTGCCGAGGTCGAGCCCGATGACGCGCTTGTCGCGCAGCCCCTCGGGCACGTCGCCGCGGACGATGCGCTGCGCCAGCCCCTCGACGATCGCTGTCTTGCCGACGCCCGGCTCGCCGATCAGGACCGGATTATTCTTGGTCCGGCGGCTCAGCACCTGAATGACGCGGCGAATCTCCTCGTCACGTCCGATGACGGGGTCGAGCTTGCCCTCGCGGGCGGCCTCGGTCAGGTCGCGGCCGTACTTCTCGAGCGCTTCGTACTGGTTCTCGGGGTTCTGGTCGGTGACGCGCTGCGAGCCGCGGATCTGCGTCAGTGCCTGCATGACCGCCTCGCGGGTGACGCCGCGCTGCGCGAGCAGCCGGACGGCCTCGCTGCGGGATGCCGCATCGAGCGCGGCGAGCAGCAGGTGCTCGGTGCTGACGTACTCGTCGCCGAAGCCTCGCGCTTCGTCCTCGGCCTTCTGGAGGACGGTGCGCAGTGTGCCGCTCAGGGTTGGCTGGGCGGAGTACTGGAGCTTCGGCGCCCGCTCGAGGATCGTCTCCAGACCGCTGGCGATCTCAGTCGGCGACGCTCCGGCGCGTTCGATGATGCGGGGGACGACGCCACCCTCCTGGGTGACGAGGGCGTAGAGGAGCTGGTCGACGTCGAGCGTTGCGTGCTGGCGGCGCTCGGTCTCCTGCTGGGCGCGGACGATGGCCTCCTGGGCCTTCTCGGTCAGGCGTTGTGGGTTCATTCGGCTTACCTGGGCTTCCTGTTCACTCTAAGCTCGATCGCGACCCGCCCGCGCTGCGCCTCGTCGGCCACGGTGGAGGCCCCCATCATGTCGAGCAGCCCGTCGAGGACGGCGGCGATGCTGTCGTAGTCCTCACGGTTCCGCGAGCGAAGCTCCTCCTGCAGCGCGCGAATCTCCTCGGTCATCCCGAGGGCAAGCTGAACGCCGGCAAGGTTGATGCCGCGTTCCTCGACAAGGTGCTTGACCTGCCGCAATCGCTCGATGTCCTCGGTCGAGTAGAGTCGCAGGTTGCCCGAGGTCCTCGAAGGCGCGACGAAGCCCTCGCGCTCGTACTTGCGGAGGGTCTGTGGGTGCAGGCGCAGGAGCCTTGACGCGACGCTGATAACGTAAAGTGGCTCGCTCTCTTGCATGCAATCTCCACCAATCTCGCGACGTTGACACGATCCGAGGTCGCAACAATGTTGATACGAACTATATCATGTCTCGTCGATGGTCGCAATACCGGCGGGTTCGTGGCGATAACCGCGACGGAGAGGGCCCTGATGCGTGACGCACCAGGGCCGTCTCCGAACTCTAAACCTACGACGATCAGTCGCCGAACGATGGAACGATCGAGGGTTCTGGGACCCGCGGCTGGCGCGCGGACCGACGGGTCTGCGTGGCATGGCGAGGCGGGACAGTCAGAAACGGCGCGGTCGCGCCGGCCGGAGCGCCGGCAGGGACCGTCGCCACGCGGCGTGCTGATGCGGCGCGGCGCGGACGCCGGGTGGCGCGGCGCTGGCCCTCGCCAATCCGCGCGATCAGGCTGCCAGCGAACAGGAGGCACGGGACCGCGACGATGGCCATGACGGCCCAGACACCCGGCGCGTGAGCCTTTCGGCTGGCGACCGCAGCGGAGGTGACGACGCGCTCGGCGCCGGCGCCGGTGACGGCAAGGCCGGGTACGTTCGACGTAGCCGGCTGCGGTTGTGCGGCCGGCGCGACTGGCACGGTGGCGGGAGTAGCGAACCCGATGTCGAGCAGCGATCGCGCATCGGCGTACCATGACTCGGCGGTGCTGCCGAGGAGGACGGCGATGACGGTTCGCCCGCCCTGCTGGGCGACCTCGATCAGGCAGTAGCCGGCCTTGTCGGTGATCCCGGTCTTGCCGCCGATCAGCCCCGGATAGCTCGGCGCCAGCTGGTTGGTCGAGTAGAGCGAGTGGCCGTTGCCGGTGTAGCTCGTGGCGCCGAATGCCTCGCGAAACGACGGGAGCGATGCGAGGCCATAGCGCGTGATCGTCGCGAGATCGCGCGCGGTCGAGACATGGCCAT
>DAOKZM010000524.1:0-2207 GCA_035325665.1 Thermomicrobiales bacterium
CTCGTTCTGGGTCTGGTACCGCGTCGGCGGCCGCAACGAGGTCGCCGGGATCACCGGCATCTCGCATTGGGTCGAGCACATGCAGTTCAAGGGCACCGCCGAGATCGCGCCGGGCGAGATCTTCCGGACCATCACCGCGAACGGCGGCGCGCTCAACGGCTTCACCTGGCTCGATTACACCGCCTACTACGAGACGCTGCCGATCGACCGGCTGCAGGTTGCGCTGGACATCGAGTCGGACCGGATGGTGAATTCGCGGTTCTCCGAGGAGGATGTGGCCAGCGAGCGCACTGTCATCATCTCCGAACGACAGGGCAACGAGAACAATCCCGGCTTCCTCCTGTCCGAGGAGGTGGCCGGCGCCGCGTTTCGCGCTCACCCGTACGGCAACGGCGTCATCCGCCATCTGTCCGACCTCCGCGAGATCACCCGCGACGACCTCTACCGCCACTACCGCCGCTACTACGTGCCGAACAACGCGGTCGTCGTCTTCTCCGGAGCGCTGGAGCCAGCTGAAGCATTGGACCGGATCGAGGCGCAGTTCGGGTCCATCACGCGTGGCGACGACATCCCGGAGATGCGGACGGTCGAGCCGCCGCAGTACGGTGAGCGGCGGGTGCGCGTCGAGAGGCCGGCCCCCAACCGCGTGATCCAGATGGCGCACCGCGCTCCGGAGGCGTCGCACCCGGACACCCCGGCGCTGCTCGTCGCCGAGGCAGTCCTCTCCGGCGGCAAGCCGTTCAGCTTTGGCGGCGGCGCCGCGATGGGCCGCTCCTCGCGCCTGTACCGCGCGCTGGTGACGACCGAGCTGGCGTCGAGTGCTGGAGCGTCGATGTCGCTCTCGATCGATCCGTACCTTTTCGGCGTATCGGCGACGCTGCGGCCGGAGTCCGACTCCGAGCACGTCGAGTCGGTCATCGTGGCAGAGCTGGAGCGGCTAGCAAGCGAGCCGGTTCACGCGGATGAGCTCGAGCGCGTCCGCAAGCAGATCCGCGCGCAGTACGTCTACTCGCAGCAGAGCGCGTCGAGCAAGGCGTACCTCCTCGGCGCGCTCGCCGTCGTCGCGCCCGACCGCACGCCGGACGGGCTGCTGGACGAGATGCTCGCGGTGACGCCGGACGATCTCAAGCGAGTAGCCGCCGACTGGCTGGTGGCGCGGCAGCGCACGACCGGCTGGCTGATCCCGACCGACGGTTCGGGATCCCCGGTGCAGGATCTGGGCGGCGTCCAGCCGGCCGGCTACGTGCCGGACGCCGACGACCTCGGGCTCGACACCTCCATGCCGGCCGCCCGGGAGACGAGGCTCGACAATGGCCTCAGCGTCTTGACGCTGGAGGAACAGCCGGCCGAGCAGCCGGTCGTCGCCCGCGTGCGCATTCCGGGCGGCAGCGCCCGAGACGGCGAGCGGCCAGGGCTGGCGCGGTTCACCGGCGAGCTGCTCCCTCGCGGCAGCGGCGGCATGACGATCGAGGAGCTGTCGGACGAACTCGACGGGCTGGGCGCGTCGATAACCGTCGGGGTCGGCCGTGAGGCGCTCGACGTCGCGCTCACCTGCCTCCCTGAGGACGCCGACCGCGTCTTCGAGCTGGCCGCCACCGCGCTGCTCGCGCCGGACTTCCCCGACCGGCAGGTCGAGGTCGTGCGCGGCCAGATCCTGACCGGGCTGCGTCAGGCGAAGCAGGACACCCGCGCCGAGGCCGACCATCTGCTCCGCGCGGCGCTGTTCCCCGAAGGACATCCCTACCGCGAGCGGGTGTCTGGGACCGAGACGTCGATCGGCGCCCTGACGCGTGCCGAGCTCGCCGCCTGGCACGCCGCCGAGCTCGGCGCGTCCGGCTCACTGATTGCCGTGGCTGGCGGAGTCGGCCACGGCCGCGCCGTCGAGCTTACCGCGCGGTACTTCGGGAGCTGGAATGGCGAGGCGCCGCGAATCGAGGCGCTGCCGGTCGCCGCGGCCGCCCCCGGCGAGCGCACCGTCGCGACGATCCCCGGCAAGACGCAGGCGGATGTCGCGCTCGGGCTGCCGTCGATCCCGCGCTCGGCGGACGACTACTATGCGCTGAACCTGGCGAGTCTGATCTTCGGCCGCCTCGGCCTGATGGGCCGCGTCGGCGAGAGTGTCCGCGAGCGACAGGGCATGGCCTACTACGCCTACGCGGCTTACGAGGCAGGGCGGCTGGCGGGGGTGTGGAGCGCGCGAGCCGGGG
>DAOKZM010000525.1:0-2172 GCA_035325665.1 Thermomicrobiales bacterium
GCAGCTCACCGTGGCCGGCGTGATCACCGTCTGGCACATCCTGGTCATCTCGTTCATCTCGTCGGTCTTCTTCGCGGTGGACAACCCTACCCGCCAGGCGCTCGTCCCCGACCTCGTCGGCCGCGACCACCTGGCCAGCGCGATCGGCTTGAATTCGGCCGCCTGGAACGCTGCCGCGATCATCGGCCCGTCGGTCGCGGGCGTCCTGATCCCCGTCGTCTCAATCTCCGGCGGCTTCAACGTGATGGTGGATGCCAATACGGTGCTGCCCGCCGGCGCGATGACCCCGCCGCTGGAGCGCCGCGCCCAGGCATCGCGCTCGATGCTCCGCCAGCTCTCCGAGGGCCTCGACTACATCCGTTCCGACCGGACGATCTGGGGCATCCTGCTCCTGATCGCCGTCCCCAGCGTCGCCGCCCGCCCCTACACCCAGATGATGCCGGTCTTCGCCCGTGACATCCTCGGCCTCGGCGCCACCGGCTTCGGCGTCCTGATGGCCGCCAGCGGCATCGGCGCGCTGGTCGGCGCGCTGGTCGTCGCGTCGCTTGGCGGCTTCTCGCGCCGCGGTTGGCTGCTGGTTGTCGTCACCCTCGTGCTCGGCGTGTCGCTACTCGCCTTCTCGCAGTCCACCTGGGTCGTTGCCTCGATCGTTCTCGTGATCGTCGTCGGCGGCGCCTCGACACTGATGATGTCGCTGGCGAACACGCTGCTGCAGGGTATCGTCCCCGACGGTATGCGCGGGCGGGTGATGAGCGTCTACACCCTGATAGCAGGAGGGCTGATGCCGCTCGGCTCGATGTTGCTTGGCACGCTTGGCGAGGCGATCGGCGTGCCGCTCGCGGTCGGCCTCGGCGGTGTCGTCACGATCGCGATCGCCGTCGTCTTCGTTCGGCGTCTGGATGATGTCCGCGGCGTCCGCTGACCCTAGCGGCCGACCGCCAGATAGAGGAGTAGGATGCAGCCCAGCGCCACGACCGTCATCACCAGCCCGGTCAGCACGCCCCAGATCGCCGCCCGCCGCCGTCCCTCGCGGACGAGGTCATCGCGGATGTCGTCCGTGCTCGGCTCGCCGGCATCCTGCTGTTCGGATCGCAGCTCGTCGTCCACCCAGGTGGACTCCTAACGTTGGCAGCGCTCGCGGCGACATCGTCGCATCGCAGATCGGAGAGTGCAGGATAGCATGGACACCCAGGTTATCTCGCTGGCCATCCTCGACCTCGGCCGCGCCAACATCGACATGGGCGCCGTCATGGCGCCCGGCGACCTCGACGGAGTCTGGGCAGTCTGTGCTTTCCCGGGCTACCTCGTCGAGCTCGCTGACGGCCGCCGCGTCCTGATCGACACCGGCCCCAACCGCCGCCACATTCGCGAGCCGATGTACGAGTACGCCGGAACCGACTTCGACAAGCATCTTGTCCCGCAGCTCACCGAAGCCGACGACCTCCGCAACCGCCTCGCCGAGGTGGGCCTGAGCGACGCCGATATCGACATCGTCGTCCTGACCCACAACCACTTCGACCACGCCGGCAACGTCGCCGACTTCCCCGACGCCGAGATCGTCATCCACCGCGCCGACCATGAGATCGGCATCCAGCGCGGCAGGGATGGCCTACCCGGCGGCATTCCCGAGCGCGCCGCCGATGGCCGGCCGCTCCGCTACCGTCTCATCGACGGCGACGAGGAGATCGCCCTCGGCTTCACTCTCCTCCACACTCCGGGCCACAGCCCCGGCCACCTCTCGGTCCTCCTCGACCTCCCCGAGACCGGCTCCGTCATCCTCGCCATCGACGCCATCTACTCACGCTTCAACCGCGAGCACGACAACTACAAGATCGGCTTCGACCCCGCCGCGGGCCGCCGCTCCGCCGCCCGCCTCATCGGCCTCGCCGCGGATCGCAGCGCCTACCTCGTCTACGGTCACGACCCGGACCAGTGGCCCACCCTCCGCCACGCCCCTGACCGATACCGCTAGCCATAAGACGAAGCGGCCGCCGATTGGCGACCGCCTGACTACTTCGTCTCCCTCTTCCTTCACAGGGGAGGGCGGGGAACCCTCTGGGTCGTGGGAGGGGTTTGCGGGAGGAGACACCCTGAATGGCAACCCCCGCCCGAATAATGACACCCCTCTCCCCGCGGGCGGGAGCCCTCTGGGCAGCGCCGGGGGTGAGGTCC
>DAOKZM010000526.1:0-2169 GCA_035325665.1 Thermomicrobiales bacterium
AACCCCATCGCCAACCCCGGCGCCGCCAAGCCCGACGCCGGAGCCACCCCCAACGCCGCTCCCGCCCACACCGACGCCGAAGCCGACGGCCACGCCAGAGCCGACCGAGACCCCGTCGCCGACCGAGATTCCGGCCGGCGACGCGGCGATCCTCGACGGCGACCCCGCCTGGCACGACGCGATCCATACCTGGGACGGCGCCTGGATGGGGATTGTCCAGGCGACCGAGCTGAACATCCGCTCGGCCCCGGCGATCGACGCGCCGATCCTGACGACGACCTTCGCGCGCCACACCGTCTCCGTCTACGAGCTGGTGACGAACTCGGACGACGGCGGCCAGTGGTACCGGATCGGCGATGGGCGCTACGTCTCGGCCGACTTCGTCGCGCCGTTTGCCGCGCCGGCCCCGCCCGAGACGTTCGATGGCCACTGGGTCGATGTCAACCTGTCGAGCTTCTACGCGATCGCCTACGATGGCGACCGGCCGGTCTACAGCGCGATCATCACCGCCGGGCGCGACGACCGCACGCCGCTCGGCGCCTACAACGTCTTCTACCGGGTCGAGGACGAGACGATGGATTCGGCCACGGTCGGCATCCCGAAGGGTGACCCGGAGTACTACTACCTCGAGCACGTCATGTACACGCAGTACTTCAAGGCCGGGGGCTTCGCGCTGCATGGCAACTACTGGACGCCGCCGTCGCAGTTCGGCGGATTCACCAGCAACGGCTGCGTCGGCCTGCTGGATGCCGACGCCGGCTGGTTCTGGCGCTTCCTCGGCGAAGGCTCGACGGTGAATATCCACTTCTGAGGGGAGACCCTCCCCGAGGACGCTGGCGCTCCAACACCAACGCCCCGGCCATGCTGGTCGGGGCGTTGGTGGTCGCAGTATTACCGGATTGTTGCTGCCGCGTTTACTGCAGCGTCTTGATATAAGCGATGATGTCGGCGACCTTCTGGTCGTCGACCTGGCTGGCGAAGCTCGGCATGACCGGCGAGAAGCCCTCGACGACCTTCGCGTTCGGGTCCACGATCGACTCGTGGATGTACGCGTCGTCGGCCGTCACCGTCGAGCCGTCGGTCAGCGTGACCTCGTGGCCGTAGAGGCCCTTCCAGGTCGGGCCGGTCAGCGCCGTGCCGTCGGTCGAGTGACACGCCACGCAGCCGAGGCTGGTCGCCAGTGCCTTGCCATTGTCCGCGTTGCCCTCCGGCAACGCCGCCCCACCGCTGGCCTCAGTCGGCTCCTCAGTGTCCTCGGCCTCGGCCTGGGTAGCCGCCGAGGTTGCTCCCGCAGTCGAGGCCCCGGTCACCGACGTTGCCGCCGGCTTGGCCTCATCGCTGCTGCCGCATGCCGCGCCGACGACCAACAGCAGCATGACGGCGAGAACCGCCAGAACTCGCTTCATCCTTCTACGACCCTTCACTCCTACCAACCCACTGCGACAGGATCACACCCGCGATCGAAGGAGCCCCGCTCCTAATGACCGTGCCCGTGCATTTCCCATTCCACGAGCATCGTCTCCCAGTCTCGCACAGTCCCATTCTTCTCGCCGGCCAGCTTCTCGGCCGCCTCACGTTGCTCGAACGCTACCACGCCCATGCCCATCGGCGTCATGATGTCGTGCGAATCGACGAAGAACGCCTTGGTCGCGTCGATCCACTCGACCGAGTCGAAGTCGTGTACCCAGGCGCGGCGGTCGTTCAGCCCGTCCTGCTTGACGACCATGAACATCTCGCCCATGTCGTCGAAGATCATCTTCTCGCCGTCCTCATCGACCAGCCCGGCGGCGTACTTCTCCTCCGAGATGATCATGTTGCAGCGGCTGCAGGTGTCCTCACCGTACTTGATCTCCGGCGGCTCGTCGGCGCTGGCCTCGTCGCCACACGACGCCAGGACCAGCACCGTGCTCGTCAGGATCACGATCAGCCCAAGAACGCGCAACCAACGCCATCTCATCTCACATCCACCCTTCTGAACAGCCAGTAGCCAATCGGCAGCGGCACGATGATCCAGAGCGCCACGGCCGCCAGGAGGATCGGGGCCAGCGCCCCTCCGAAGCGGTCCATCGCGTAGACCCCGGCCGGGCCGAGAACCTCCATTGAGGAGTGCAGCATGTCGACGCTGAGGATCTTGTAGGCGTCGAGCGGGTTGATCAGCGTCGCCGTCAG
>DAOKZM010000527.1:0-2166 GCA_035325665.1 Thermomicrobiales bacterium
GGCCGCGACCGAGGCGGTCAAGGGGGACGTTCTCCAGGTCGAGATCGCTGGCGCGCGCCGCGATGTCCTCGTCAGTGGCGTCGTCGAGGCCTTCCCATCGACCACCGCGGACCGTCCCGCTGTCGTCGTCGACCTGCCGACCTACCAGACGCTGGCCTACCTCAACAGCGGCCTCGTCCTCAGCGTCGATGAGTGGTGGCTGGATGCCCGCGACGGGACGGCGAGCAGTGTCGCCAGCACGTTGAACGACCCGCCCTTCTCTACCTGGAGGCTGCAGTCCGGCGTCGAGCGCACGACGACGTTGCAGACCGATCCGGTGGCGCTCGGCATCATCGGCGCCCTGTCGGTCGGCTTCGTTGCGGCGGCGCTGTTCGCCACCGTCGGCTTTGTCGTCAGTGCTGCCGTCTCCGCCCACGAGCGCCTGACCGAGTTCGCCCTGCTCCGCGCCCTCGGCCTCTCCCCGCGCCAGCTCAGCGGGTGGCTCTCGCTGGAGAACGGCCTGCTGGTCGCGATGAGTGTCCTCGGCGGGACGCTGCTCGGCCTCGGCCTCGCCTGGCTCGTCCTGCCGTTCGTCACGCTGACCCAGTCAGCTGGCGAGATCGTGCCGGGGATCATCGTCACGATCCCCTGGCGCTGGATACTCCTCCTTGAGCTCGCCGTCGTCGGGCTGCTGATCCTCGTCGTGATCGTCCTCGGCCTGCTCTTACGGCGGGTCGGCCTCGGCGGCCTGCTCCGCCTGGGGGAGGAGTAGCCGGTGGCGCGCGCTGATCTTCCCGCCCGTCGGGCCTCCGCCCCGCTCACACTCGGTGTCGTCGCTGCCGTCCTGCGGCGGCTGCGCGTCGAACGCGAGCTCGTCGCCGTCGTCGTCTCCGCGGTGCTGCTGACGACGCTCGTCTTCGCCGCCATCCCGCGCATGTTCAACCGCATGGCCGACGACGGACTGGCCTATGCGGTCGAGGGGGCATCACCGGTGTCGCGCAACATCGTCGCTCGCCAGGTCGAGCTGATCGAGCCAGGCCCGGCCAGCGATCTCTTCGGCCCGGTGTCGACCGCCGGCGCCGAGTTCCGCGCCGGGCTAGCGCCCTCGATCCAGCGCATCGTCGGAGAACCGTCGTTCGTCGTCGACTCCGTCCGCTTCGCCGTCGCCGATATTCCCGGTCAGCCGGCCTTCCCATTTCCGCGCTTCGTGACGTTGCGTTACCAGCAGGACATCGAGCAGCACCTCACTCTGGTCGATGGGCGCATGCCGGCCGTCTCGACCGACTCCATGCCGGTTCCGGATGCCGACCCGCCCTTCGACGCCCCGGTCTACGAGATCGCCATCTCGCCGGAGACCGCGCGACAGATCGCCGTTGCGATCGGCGACACGCTGCTGCTCCAACCGGCGCGTGACGACCCGACCGTCCGTCGCGCTCCGTACAACCAGCTTCGGCCGATCTTCGTCCACATCGTCGGCTTCATCGAGGTGAACGACGTCGACGAGGAATACTGGGTCCAGGACGTCCGGCTCGACCGCGCCGTCGAGTTCGATGACGGCCAGATCGTCCAGGTCTACGCCACCGCGCTCTTTGCCCCGGACGCCTACCCGCAGCTCGTTGATGGACCTGACTACCCGCTCCCGTTCCAGTACGCCTGGCGCTACTTCGTCGATTCAGCCCGCCTCGACGCCGGCCACTTCGACCAGCTCGCCACCGACCTCCGCAAGCTCGACGCGCAGTACGGCTCCAGCCTGTCGGACCCGACCAGGCTCAGCGTCACGACCGGTCTCTCTCGCATCCTCCGCACCTACATGAGCCAGCGCAACCTCCCCCAGGCAATCCTCTCGCTGACGACCGCCGGCCTCGTCGGCGTCGGCGCCGCCGTCCTCGCGCTCGTCGCCGGGATCGCCGCCGACCGGCGCCGCGACGCGCTCCGCCTGCTACGCGGGCGTGGCGGCTCGGCTCGTCAGATTCTCGGCTCCCAGCTCGTCGAGGGGCTACTCCTCAGCCTTCCGGCCGCCGTGGCTGGCTATCTTCTCGCCGCGCTCCTGGCTGGTGGACGAACCAGCGTCTGGCCGGCCGTCGCAGCGGCCGGCGTTGCGGTGGCGATGGTCCTCGCGCTGGTCCTCGCCCAGGTCCCGCTGGCCCGCCGCCCGCTCGGCCAGCTGGAACAGGACGAGCCGGTCGT
>DAOKZM010000528.1:0-2163 GCA_035325665.1 Thermomicrobiales bacterium
GCGCCGAGCCGTTGACGCCGTCGCCGCGGAAGTCGGCGCGGATCTGCCAGCGGCCGCTCTGCCAGACCTTGGCTGTGCCACTGTAGCTGCCATCGCCGGTCGGCTCCAGCGTCGCGGTCGTGACGCCGCTGCCGTTGGCTGGCATCAGGCTGATGCGAATCTCCTCCGGCTCGCCGTTGAGCAGCCCGTCTCCCTTCGTCAGTTGCGCGCCGGTGGCGACGTCGACGAACGTGGCGCGGATGGTGAACGGCTTCTCGGCCACCGGCGTAGCCGGGTCGGCGGTCAGCCGCAGGACGTAGCGGTTGCCGTCGCTGCCGGCCAGCGCCGCCTGGACCACCACCGCGCCCACGATGCCGGACCGCCGCAACGGCTCGCCGCTGGTCCGCACGGTGACATCCAGCGACCAGGTCCCGGCCGCCGGCAGCAGCGCCGCGCCGCGGTAGACCCCGTACTCCGCCTGCGCCAGCACGACGGTGACGTCCTTCTCGCTGGCGTTACCGCGGCTGAAGACCGCCTGGACGTGGTCGGGCGGGGTGAAGCGGACGCCATCCCGCCCGTCGCGGACGACCTCGCCCGACTTCGGGTCGAGGAAGCGCGCCTCGACCGTCACCGGGTCACCGGCCACGACGCTCTCCGCGCCGACCGCGACGTCGAGCCTCGCGAACGGGACCGCCTCGCCGGCCGGCGCCTTGGCGATCTTCCGCCCGTCGATCCCGGCGACGGCCGGCGCGCGGCCCCAGGTGTCGCGGTAGAGCTCGGCCAGCGACCAGGCAGTGCCGGTCGGCAGGTCGACGGTCAGGTCGTCCTGCCCCGAGGCGGTATCGACGACGCGGAACGCGTTCATCCCGTCGGTACCCCATCGGATCGTCTGAACGTAGAGATAACGGCCGTCGCCGCCGAGGATGACCTGCATCGGGTGCGTGTCGGTCAACCAGCGGTCGACGACCTGCCAGGTCCGGGTGTCGATCGCTAACACGCCGGTCGGCTCGCCGTTGATGAAGTCTCCCTCGACCCCGATCGCGTACAGCTGGCTGCCGTCCGGCGAGAGCTGCATCGAGCCGCCGATGTACACCTTCGCCGCCGCGTCCTGCACGAACGCGCCGCGGATCCCGTCCCAGATGCGCCCGAGCAGCGACCCGCCCCCGCCCCGCGCGACGCTCATGTCAACGACGACCTGTTCGACCACCGTCCGCGTCGCCAGATCGACGACCGCCAGGTCGCCGGTCGTTGGGTCGAACAGGTACAGCCGCGCCCCATCGGGCGAGACGGCGTGCTGGATCAGGCCGCTGGCGCTCTCGAACGGGAGGGCGAGCGGCGGCAGGGACTGTCCGGCGGCGAGATCGAAGAAGCGCACCTGCGGCGGCTGCCCCTGGCCGAAGAAGCCGACGCTAGCGAGCATCCGGCCATCGTTGACCGGCATCCCTCCCCATCCGTAGGCCAGATTCTCGTCGGGCAATGGCACTTGCCGGGCGACCTCGCGCATGTCGGGCAGGGCATAGTGGACGTAGCCGACCCCGGCATGGTCCGGATTTGGGCCGGGTCCCTCCCAGAGGTCGAACAGCGCGTACAAGTCGGCGCCGTCCGGGCTGGCGTACAGCCACGGGCCGTTACTACCGACGTCGCCGGTGTCGAGCGTCCACGATCCCGCCTGCGCGCCGGTCGCGCGGTCGAGCGCGACGAACGCGATCGGCCCGTCCCCCAGCCAGCGCTGGGAAGCGACGTAGATGCGATCACCAGCGAACGTGACACTGCTGGTGGTCCGCGCCCCATCGGGGTCGACCGGCTCAGAGACGATCGCTACGCGCCACTGGTAGGCCATCGTCACGCTGTCGAAGCTGTAGACCGCCGAGGTCACAGTGCCGTCGGAGACCTCCCAGCCGCGGACGAGCAACTGCCGGCCATCCGGCGAGATCGCCGGCATGCCCTGAACGTCCACGCCGTCGAGCAACGTCCTAACCTCCTGCGTCGCCGGCAGCAGCGCCTGAAGGCTAGTCGTCCCATTCGCCTGGTCGTACGACTGCGCCAGCAGCAGGTCCGACACGGTCGCGACCGAACTATCAGCCGAACGCTCGGCCCCACCGGTCGAAAGGATGCCGACCAGCACCCCGGCCGCCAGCAGGGCGGCGAGGACACTCCCCGCCCAGGCCAGCCGCGGCAACCGCC
>DAOKZM010000529.1:0-2162 GCA_035325665.1 Thermomicrobiales bacterium
GCGACCAGTTCGGCTTCGTGGACGGGATTTCCCAGCCGGTCATCCGGGGCACAGGACGTGAGGTTTCGGCGCGGGCAAATTCCATGCACGTCGTCAACGCCGGCGAATTCCTGTTCGGCTACCGGGACGAACACGGCTTCTATCCGCCGAGCCCGACCGTGCCGCGCAGGGCGGACCCGGAAGGCATATTGCGGGCCATCGACACCGATGGCAGCATCACGGCTGACAAGATGGCGCTGCACGATTTCGGGCGCAACGGCTCCTTCATGGTCGTGCGCCAGCTATGGCAGCATGTCGAACGTTTCGAGGATTATTGCCGCCACGCGGCCGATGACGTCTCGGGCCTGACCGGCAAGCTCTCCGCGGTGGCGCCGGACGGCACCCTGACCGTGCTCGTGGACGACTTCATGAGCTACACGTTCGGGGAGAACGGCGAGGTCGTCGGCGCGGTAGTCCGCACCCGTCCCGGTCGAGCGCCGCTGTTCGTCTCGCCCGGCAATCGCGTCAGCGTCGAGACGGCCGCCGAGATCGCGCTCGCCTGCTGCCGCGAGGGCCGCTTCATGCCCGAGCCGACCCGCCTCGCCGACCGGCTCGCCGCCGAGGCGAAGCGAGCCACCGGCACAGCCCGTGCGGAGGACTAATCGGACGTATCGACGGACAGGGAAAGGAGCCCATCGTGGCCCAGCAAACGTGCGATCGTTGCGGGATGCCGAAGAGCCAGTGGAAAGGCAACAACGGCCAGGGCGTCCAGAAGGACGGCCAGACCTACTGCTGCGACGGCTGCGCGAATAACACCGGCTGCACCTGCGGCGGCTAGGACAACGCCGGGCGAGGGACGCGGGATTCACGCCCCTCGCCCGGCGCCACCACATCTCTACCGCGCGTAGAAGGCGATGATCTTCTCCAAATCGACCGGGATGTCGAACTCGGCCGGGTCGGGATCGTGGACGACCTTGCCGCTCACCCCGCCATCGCGTGAGAGCCAGGATGGCAGGCTGCCGGCCGTCGCCTCCAGCGACTCGACGACGGCCGGGATCGCGGCGGCCCGCTCGCGAAGCTCGACCGTATCCCCCGCCGAAACCCGGTAGGACGGGATATCCACCTTGCGGCCATTGACCAGGACGTGCCCGTGGTTGACGATCTGGCGCGCCATTGGCGCCGTCGGGACGAAGCCAAGCCGGTAGACGACGTTGTCCAGCCGGCGCTCCAGCAGCTTCAGCAGCGCGTCGCCGGTCGGGTCCTTGGCCCGGACGGCCTCCTCGAACGTCCGCGCGAACTGCTTCTCGGTCATCCCGAAGCGCCGATTCAGCCGCTGCTTCGCCCGCAGCTGGTCGGCGTACTCGCTGCGGCGGCGGACGCCGCGGTCGCCGTGCGCTCCCGGCGGGGGGTTGAGCCGGCGTCGTAGCGACTCCGACCGCGTCCCGGTGAGGGTCACCCCCTCGCGCCGCGATAGCCGGTGCTTCGGTCCTGTATGACGCGCCATCGATTCCCTCCCATCCGCGCCATCAGATCGCGTGCCGAGTCTTTATCGCACTCACGATACCAGCCCGGACGTGATGGACGATGCTACAGACTGTCCTTTGGGACAGGCCAGAATCCGGCCAATACAGCGAATCGCGTCGCTGCGACTCGACATATGATCGATTCCGGCACGAAGAGGTCGTGTCGTCACCAGATCCGCAATGAGGCGGAAACGTCATTCGCAACGACGCGAACGGGAGACATCGGTGCGCCGGGACATCGATTCACTGGATCTGGACTCGTCCGACCTGCCGCAGGAGCGACCGCGAACGGCTCTCTCGCGGCGCACGCTCGCGGTCGCCGCCGTCGGCGTGCTCGGCCTCGCCTGGCTCGCCTCCGGCGCCCAGGGCGCAGCGCTCGTCCTGTGGGCCGAGGTCGTCATCGGGCTCACCGCCACCCTGCAGTAGTCCCGCGTCGCTGGCGCGATCGTCGCATCCGGCGTACTCTTCTCCAGAGACACCGACGCCGGCCACGGCGAAGCGCGACGGGGGCGCAATGTCCCAGGCAACCATCGACACCACCGAGCGTGCAACACTCCGCGACCGCGGGGCGATCCTACTGATCTCCTGTTACGAGCTCGGCCACCAGCCGCTCAACCTGGCCTTCCCGCTGGCGACGCTTCGCGAGGCCGGCTTCGACCC
>DAOKZM010000530.1:0-752 GCA_035325665.1 Thermomicrobiales bacterium
ATCAATGGCGTGGCCGGCGCGGCCTGGGCGCCGGGCGGTCGGATCCGGACGGTCCTCAGCTTCACCGTCGCGGACGGCAGGGTGACGGCCATCGACCTGATCGGCGACCGCGAGCGGCTCGACCAGCTCGACATCGAGCTGCTGCCGCGCGAGGTGGAGTAGCGTTGCTGCTACCGGATTCGAGCAGGCGGTGGGCGTGGCGGCCGCCTGACAGGATCATCGCGCGGCCCGCTTCCCCCTACGTCTCCGGCGCCGACTCCTCGTCACTGACGGCGTAGCGCAACAGCGCGGCGACGCCTCCGGCGGCGTCGAGGGCTATGGCCGCCTCGGACCGCGGGAACGGCATGCCTGCCTCGCGCACCTCGGCGTCCTCCTCGACCGGGACGATGGTCTGGACCAGCTCTACCTCGGCGTCCAGGCCGAGCGCGAGCTGCAGCAGCACGTCGCCCAGCGCGACCGGGACGATGTCGCCCGCGTCGCCGCCGGCCGGGTGCTGCCGGGGCGGCTCGCCGGCGCCGTAGAGCGGCAGGCCGAAGTCCGCCCAGCCGTCGGCGTGGAAGTCCCCGTTCATCACCAGCGTCATCACCTGGCCGGACTGTAGCGCCGCGAGCACGTCGTCGATGCCGACGACGGCGCGGTTGCCCGGCCCGCGGCTGTCCTCGACCAACTGCACCGTCGCGCGCTCGCGCTCGCGCTCGGCCCGCTCGACCAGCGGCGCGGTCGCCTCAACAACCTCGGCCGGCGTCGACTCC
>DAOKZM010000530.1:762-2156 GCA_035325665.1 Thermomicrobiales bacterium
TTGATCTGAAACGCCACCTGCCCGACGATCCGCTCGCGGACCGTCTCGTGCAGCGCCTCCTCAAGCGCGCTGGCCACCGGCTCGCCGGCCGCCAGCACCACCTGGCGGACGCGGGCGCGGTCCAGCCGGGCGCGAATCTCCTCGCTGACCTCCTTGGCGAAGTTGACTACGCGCTGCTGGGCAGCGTTCTGGTAGCGCTTCTGCGACCAGCCGCCCTGCTGCTGGTGACGCGGCCAGTCACTGCCGATCATCGTCGCCTGCCGCCGCGCGACCCCCTGCTGGATCAATGTCAGCCGCACCTCCTGCTGGTCGGCCAGGATTACGGCATAGAGCCCGTAGTCGTCGGCCACCCGCATCAGCGTCCGCAGCGATGGCAGCGGCCCGGTCAGCAGGTTGCTCTCGACCGGCGCCGCGAGCGCGAACGGCTCGAACACCCCCTTCGCCGAGCAGGCGACGACGACGACCCCCTGGGCCGCCTCGTCAACCGAGCCCAGCCACTCGCCGACCCGCGCGACATCGGCGCTCAGGCTGTCGTGCGCCGGGGTGTGGGCGTCGTACTGCGCCAGCAGCTCCTGAGTCTGGTCCTCGAAGAAGCGCCGGCCGGCGCGCATCCCCGGCCGCTGCCCCTCCGGCCGCCAGTCGAGGCAGACGGTCAGGTACGGCGCGTCGAGCGACGGCTCCAGCGCCGCCAGCCGGTCGATCGCCCCGGCCAGGCCGATGTCCAGCGAGACATCGAAGCGGTCGTCCTCGATCTGGTTGAGCGGGTTGACGGTCACGGGCACACCTTCCTTACGTCGTCACGTTCGCCAGTCCAGTCGGCAAGGACCGTGCCGTCAACGGAGGGATGAGGGGTGAGGGACGAGGGGGTGTCGTCCGCTACGTGGGTCGACTGTCGTCGCCCGATTTCCCCTCTGCCAAAGTTGGGAGAGGGGGCCGGGAGGGTGAGGGCCACCCCTCGTCCCTCATCCCCCAACCGTGTATCCTGTCGCGCCGGCGCCCGGCACGATCGGTCTGGCTCGATGAAGGGATATTGTGTGTGAAGGTAGGCGTGATTCTCCCGCTCGGCGCGGCCGAGGGGCAGGCGGACCCGCGGCCGTATGCGGAGCTACGCGACCTAGCGCTGCGGCTTCGACTCGGTCTGGGTCTACGATCACCTGCTCTATCGCTTTCCCGACCGGCCGCACTTCGGCATCTGGGAAGGCTGGACGATCTTCTCTGCCCTCTGCGAGGCGACCAGCCGGGTCGAGCTGGGCCAGCTGGTGATGTGCGCCGCCTGGCGCAACCCGGCTCTGCTGGCCAAGATGGCGATCACCGCCGACGAGGTCAGCGGCGGGGGCGGGATCCTCGGTCTCGGCGCCGGCCGGGACCCCCCCGGGTTCGAGGCGTTCGGCTAT
>DAOKZM010000531.1:0-2112 GCA_035325665.1 Thermomicrobiales bacterium
ATCGTCGTCGATCGGCGTGGCGAGCCGGAGCGGTTCGCGCCCGTCGAGGCATTCGACGCACTCGACGGGCGGGGGCTACGGCTGCTATTGGATCGGGCCGGGCGCGGGTCAGCGCTGGACGAAGACGACTGATTCGACGTGAAGCGGCGCGGCGGGCGGGATCAGCGACTCCCAGCGCCACTCGCCCGGCTGCGCTCGCAGGAGCCGGCCGCCGGAGCAGATTGCCCAGACGGTGTCGTCCGGCGCCTCGACGAAGAGCTCGACCATGTCCTCCATCGGCGCCTCGATGCCGTCGGAGGCGGCTTGCCAGGTGTCGCCCTCGTCGGACGAGACGACGATCCGGCCCTCGCGACCGACGTGCGGCGCGGGGCCGGCCAGCAGGAGCGACGGCATCGCGCGCGGGATGATCGTCGCGCGGGTATAGTCGACCTCGACCTTCTCCCAGGTCTTGCCGCCGTCGCGGGAGCGGCCGATGCCGCCGAGGCGGTAGTTGCCACGGTCGCCCTCGCGCTTCAGCGCGGCGTAGCCGAGCGAGGCGTAGAGCAGTGACGGGTCGTCGGGGTGACCGGTGATGTGGTGGATGTCGTCGTCCTGGATGACCGGCGCGATTGACCAGGTGGCGCCGCCGTCGGGGCTGTCGAGCAGGCCGCCGACCTCGACCGAGGCGAGCAGGCGGTTGCCGTCGCCGGGCGCGTACACGTTGCGGACCGCCCCGGCTCGTGGGGAGTCGGGCAGGTACATTTAATCGCCGGGGGGGGGCGGCGCGGTGTTCTGTCGCCCCGGCCGGGCCCGGCCGCCGTCGTGGCTAGGGAAGGGGGGGGCGGGTTGGGTGCCCGCCAGTAGCGCGCCTGGATCGAGCGGGTCGGGGACGATCGTGCGAAAGGCAGGGGCGGTCAGGCCAGCTTCGACCGGCTCCCACGTCATCCCGCCATCGCCGCTGCGGAAGAGCCCCTCGCCGTAGGTGCCGGCCAGGACGACGTCGTTACCGTCTTCCCGCCAGGCGTGGATGGCCGAGACGCGATGCTCGGCGAGGCCGAGCGACTGAAGCTCGCTGCCGGACATGCGGTAGACGCCGCTCCCGGTGCCAAGGTAGCTGTCGTACATAGCGTCCTCCTCTGGTGACGGGCAGTCTGACTGTTTCTGGTCCGCGGATCGATCCCGCAACGTCCGGACCGTCGGGTTAGCCGAGCGCGCCTCCGACGGCGGCGACGAACGCAGCGGTGTCGGACAGATCTTCGAGAATCGCATCCGGGCGGTGCGCCGCGAGCGAAGCCGTGTCGAACCGGCCGGTCGCGACCGCAACGATGTGGGCTCCGCCGAGCCGTGCTGCCGTGATGTCGGCCGGCGTGTCGCCGACCAGGACCGTCTCGTCCGGCGCGTAGCGCGCGCCGGTCGCTTGTTCAGCGGCGGCAATCGCCTCATCGACCAGGTGGCCTCGCTCGACGGCCCGGTCGCCCCAGGCGCCGAAGGTAATGAGCATGCCGAGGCCCGCGCCGCGGAGCTTGGCCTCGCCGACGGCCCGGCCATTGCCGGTGAGCGCCCCGACGGCCCAACCGTGGTGGTGGGAGGCCAGGACGGCCTCGGTGACGCCGGGCAGCAGGCGCTCGCGCAGGCTCTGCCCGGCGATGGCGGCCGTGTATCGCTCTCCCATCGCCGCCATCATCTCCTCCAGCCGGGCATCCGCCTCGGTGGCGTCCAGCCCGTGGCGCTCGAACAGGATCCGGGCGATCTGGGCGTCGAGCATGCCCGCCAGCGGGACGCCCTCGAGCGTCACCGGGCGGCCATAGACCTGCTCGAAGGCGTGAGTGAACGCCGCGCCGTGGTGGCGGTCGCCAGCGGCGAGGATCGTGCCGTCGATGTCGAACAGGACCAGCCCGCGGCGACTGCTCATGCGCGCGCCGAGCAGTAGCGAATGACGATCTCGAACAGCGCCTTCGTGGCGAAGAGCAGGTTGTCGATCGAGACCCGCTCGTCGTGGTTGTGGGCGCCGTTCATCTCGGCCACCGAGTATGGCGCTGGGTTGAAGCCGTAGACCTTGACACCCGGGATCGACTTGGCGTCGGTGCCGCCGGAGACGAGGTCCGAGCCGCCGTCGATCATCGCCTGGGCGAG
>DAOKZM010000532.1:0-2109 GCA_035325665.1 Thermomicrobiales bacterium
ACGAACACGGCTGTTCCGACGAACACGCAGACCCCGACGAGCTACCTCAACGTGGAAGTGCGTGATGGGAACGGCGCCAGCCAACTACCGGCTGGCGTGACCATCGAATCAAACACGCTCAAGGCGTTCACGAAGGTACCGAGTGATTTAGTGGGCGAACATTGCGGCGGCACGCTCGTCGCCACGTTTGCACTGCCCCTCCCGATCACCCAGCCCATCAGGGCGTCGCAAGCCATCGCGCCCGGTGATTACTGCGTCGAGCTGTCTGCGGAGGGCTATTATCAGGATCCCTCCAACCCACAAGGACCGAAGTATTATGGCAGCCTGTTCTCCAACGGCCTCGGGACGGTCGGCAGCGATGATCCGAACAACGACACCGATGTGATCATCACCGTGACATTGGCCAACGTCGAATAGAACTAGCTCCTGCCGCCACGCGCACTGGCGCGTGACGGCCGCAATCGAGGAAGGGCCTCTGGCGACTCCAGGGGTCCTTCCTCATCCCTCGACCCTCAATCCTCGCGTTGACGCGGTCGACGGCGCGCTCCTATACTCCGCGACAAGATGGCCCCAACACGATATCGATCCGCACGCCCGCACGGGGTGGTGGCTCCACGAGGAATCGGCCATGCCCGTCCTGGTCAGCGATGTTGGATACCTGCGGGTGTAGAAAGCGATACAGCCAATGTCCGGGATCGACCGACCTCGCCGCCGCCCGTCGCGCCGCCCGCGCTGGGTCGCGCTGGGGCTCGTCGGGGCGCTGCTGCTGGCGCTGGCCAGCGCGCAGGTGACCCTGCTCTCGGTCGCCGCCCAGACAACGGTCATCGACGCATTCCAGCACACCTGGGAGCGGACCGACAAGCCGGTCGACGACCAGGCCGTCTCGCGCGTCTGGATGTGGGGGCCGGAGGCGAATACCGGCCCGCTCCAGGAGCCGTATGCCGAGTCGCCGGGCGGGACACGCACCGTCCAGTACTTCGACAAGGCTCGCATGGAGGTCAACAACCGCGGCACGACCGCGGCGCCGTGGGATGTGACCGCCGGCCTGCTCGTCGTCGAGATGGTCAACGGCTGGTTCCAGGTCGGTGACGACGCGTTCGACGAAGCCCCCGAGCCGGCCGACATTCCGGTGGCCGGCGACCCCGACGACACGACCGGCCCGACCTACCGAACGATCGCCGCGCTGCTCGGCGCGCCGCCGGCCGACGCCGGACAGACGATCGTCGCGCGGGTGGATCGGGACGGCACGGTGACGAAGGACCCGACGCTGACAACGCACAAGGTGACGGCCGCCCAGCGAGTCCAGGCGCCGGGGATCGATCACACGGTAGCGTCGGTCTTCTGGGACTTCATGAACGCGAAGGAGAAGGTCTATGAGAACGGCAAGACGGTCACCGACAAGCTGTTCCTGAACCCGTTCTACGCGACCGGCTACCCGATCAGCGAGGCGTACTGGACGACCGTCAAGGTCGGCGGGACGCCGCACGACGTGCTGCTGCAGTGCTTCGAGCGCCGCTGCCTGACCTACAACCCGGCCAACGCCGACGGCTGGCAGGTCGAGGCGGGCAACGTCGGCCAGCACTACTACGAGTGGCGCACTGCGCACGGCCCGGCCCAGCCGGCCGCCACGGCGACGCCGACACCGACGAGCACGACGGCGCCCGGCCAGCCGACCAGCGCGCCGAGCCCGACCGACACGCCCGCGCCGGCGCCACCGACCAACACGCCGGCGCCGACGGAGCCGCCGGCCCCGACCGATACGCCGACGCCGGAGCCGCCGACCACGGGCTATCTCACCGTCGCGGTCGTCGGGCCGAACGGCGGGATCAACCTACCAGCGGAGACCGTCATCGAGTCAGCGGCCGTCGAGCTCTTCGCCGGCTCCTGCGGTGGGGCGTCGATCGGCAGCTACGCGCTGGACACGTCCAGCTTCTCCCTGGGCGTGGAGGTTCCGCCGGGTGACTACTGCGCCCAGCTGTCGGCGGTCTTCACTTTCCAGACGTATACCGGCGACATCTTCGCCAGCGGGTCGGGGAGCGTCCCGGCGGGCGGCAGCGGCAGCATCACGATCGTCGTCGACGCAAGCTCGATCAGCATCCGCTAGCGCGG
>DAOKZM010000533.1:0-2073 GCA_035325665.1 Thermomicrobiales bacterium
GTATCGGGATCGAAGTAGATGATGTCGTCGCCGCGGACGTAGAAGCGAATTCGCGACCACGGATGGTCGTACTGCTGCTTGAGCCAGCCACCGAGCGTGCGAAGCCGTTCCAGCGAGAATCGCTTGCGGAGTCTGGCTAGCGTTCGCAGGGCGACGACATCCTGAAACGAGTAGATACGCCCGAATGGCCGGCGTGCCCCGCGTGACAGGCTCGGTGCGAAAACGTCGGTGCGATCCCAGTAGGCGAGCTGACGCGCGGAAAGGCCCGACAGGCGCGCCGCCTGCTGCGTCGTGAACGCTCCGCTGACAGCAACGGCTCGATCGTCTTGCGACGGTGATTGCTGTGCAATAGCTCGGGACATTCGCCTCTCCGACCCGGCAGGCGGGACTGCTATCTCCTGCCTGATGCGCATTGTAAGGCTATTCGACGCCAGCCGGAAGCCACCACGCTGATCGCAGCGTTACAGCGCCTGCGCCGGCCCGCGCCGTGCCAGCTGGCCCGATCCCGCCGCGCCGAGCATCTCGTCGCCCTGCGCGACGCCCTCGCCGCGGCGCAGGGTCAGGTCGGGCCAGCCAGTGACCTGCCAGCCCTCGTAGGGGGAGTAGCCCGCGTTCGACTTCAGCATCGACCGCTCGACCGTCCGCGTCCGCTCGGGGTCGAAGACGACGATGTCCGCGTCGCTCCCGACGGCGATCGTGCCCTTGCGCGGGTAGAGGCCGAACAGCTTCGCCGCGTTCGTCGCCGTCCCCTCGACGAAGCGCGAGCGCGAGATGCGGCCGGCCCGCACGCCCTCCGACCAGAGCATCGGCAGCATCGTCTGGAGGTTCTCGACGCCGGGCCGCAGGTTGGCGACCGAGAGGGCCGGGTCGAGCTTGGCCTCCAGCGTCCACGGCGCGTGGTCGGTGCAGACTGTATGTAGCACTCCCTGCCGGATGCCCTCCCAGAGGGCATCGACGTCCTCCTGGTCGCGCAGCGGCGGCTGGCCGACGTACTTCGCGCCCTCATCCTCCTCGAACCGCTCGCGGGTCAGGTGCAGGTAGAGCGGGCGCGTCTCGACGTAGACCGGCACGCCCCGCGCCTGGGCCTCCGCGCAGGCCTCCAGCGCCCGCCGCGACGACAGGTGCACCACGTAGACCGGCGCGCCGGTCGCTTCGGCGAAGGCGATCGCGCGCTGGGTGGCGACGACCTCGGAGACTACCGGCCGGCTCTCGGCGTAGTAGCGCAGCGACGACTTCCCGGCCGCCATCAGCCGCGCCGTCGCGTCGCCGATCAGCGCGTGGTCCTCGCAGTGGATCAGCGTGATCAGCCCCTGCTCCCCGGCGGTGCGGGTCGCCGCCAGGTAGCCGCCGACCTGCTGGTCGAACTGCGCCATCGACATGAAGTACTTGATGCTGTTGCAGCCGGCCTCCAGCAGCTGCGGGATCTCGTCCAGCACCGGCTGTGACGTGTCGTTGAGGACCGGGTGCAGGAACCAGTCGGCGACCGACTCCTCGCGGGCGTAGGCGCTCTCTCGCTCCAGCCCGACCAGCGGCAGCTCGCCGCGGTCGAGAAAGGTCATGTTGCCGAGCGTCGTAATCCCGCCGGCCAGCGCCGCGGCCGAGCCGCTGGTGAAGTCGTCCACCCAGCGCGGGTCGCGATCCGAGCCGGGCGGGTTGGTCAGGTGGACGTGGGCGTCGATCCCGCCCGGCAGGAGCAGCCGGCCGGTCGCGTCGATCTCCCGTACGGCGCTCATCTCGCCGCCGATCTGGACGACGACCTCGCCCGCGATCCCGACGTCGGCGCGCATCTCCGCGCCGGCCGTCACGACCGTCCCGCCGCGGATCACCAGGTCCAGCTGCGTCATCGTCCTTCTCCCTTATCGTCTGTCCGAATGGCCCACTGATAGTCGCGGTCCGCGTCCCGTCCGCGGACCCAGGTCACCTCGGGCGGGTTGGCGGCGACGATGTCCGGCGCGCCGGGGCGCGTCTCGATCGTGACGCGGTCGCCGTCGATGGTGACGATCCGGTACTCGGCAGGAGACTCGGCCAGCGAGGCGGTCGTGACGTGCAGCCACGGCGGGCCCCCCGCCCTGG
>DAOKZM010000534.1:0-2058 GCA_035325665.1 Thermomicrobiales bacterium
CGTCCGGATGACGACACTCGAACGGCCCGCACGAACCCATATTCGGTGGAAACGGCGAGATGATGGCAGGCCGTCATCTCGGAAATCTGCTCGGAGCCCTCAGCCAGCGCCCACAACCCGGCCTCGTCTCTGAAATCCGCCCGCGTGACGACGGCATCGACGATGCCCGTGACCAGCGAGCAGTCGGCGTACTCGGTAGAAGGCGTGTCATTGTGGGCAGTCTTGTGCGAACCACCTGAAGCCGGCCCTTGAAGTTCTCACCGAGGCCTCGGACGAGCGAGCAGACGTTGCCCATTACCCGCGCCAGATTCGTCGCGACAGCGGTCCTGTCCTCGTCAGTGACATCATCCCGAGCGACGTGACGGGGCGCCGTACCGGTCGTTCTCTCCGCAGAGCACGGAGTCGCCAGATCACGCAACACCTCCGGCTGCGTGGCACGGGGAGGCCAGGGTGCAGGCCACGAATTCGCGGCGGCGGACGACTCCGCCGGCCGCGGATCAGACTGCCGCGGTCTCCTCGGAGAACGAGGCGTTGGTGAAGACCTCCTGGATATCGTCCAGGTCCTCGAGCGCTTCGAGCAGCTTCATCGCGGTCTGTGCCTGGGCGCCATCGATCTCGACCTGGTTCTGCGGGACGCGGGTGATATCGGCCGCCTCGACCTCGAGGCCAGCGGAGCGCAGCGCCTCGGCGACGGTGTTCACCTCGCTCGCTTCGGTCGTAATCATGACCTCGCCGTCTTCGCTGCTGACGTCGGTCGCGCCGGCCTCAATCGCCTGCAGCTCTATCTCGTCCGAGTCGTGGTCGCTCGCGGCGACGATGACCTGGCCGATCGTGTCGAACTGCCAGCCGACGGTGCCGGTCTCGCCGAGCGACCCGCCGTGGCGGTTGAACGCCTGGCGCACCTCGGCGGCGGTCCGGTTGCGGTTGTCAGTCAGCGCGACTGCCATGACGGCTACGCCTCCCGGACCATAGCCTTCGTAGAAGACGGTCTGGTATTCGACCCCGTCGGCGCTGGCGCCGCTGCCCTTAGCGATCGCTCGCTCGACGGTGTCGCTGCTCATCCCCTCGCGCTTGGCGCGCTCGATCGCCATCCGGAGGCGGACATTGGTGTCCGGACTCGGGCCGGCCTCGCGCACGGCGACGTAGATCTCGCGCGAGAGCTTCGAGAAGATCTGGCCCTTCTTATGGTCGTTGGCGGCCTTCTGGCGCTTGATCTGCGCCCATTTGGAATGTCCGGCCATCGCGGTCGTCCTCCCTCTCCCGGAACGGCACGGCGTCTGGCCTGCAGCCACCCGCCGGCGGGTCGTGATGCGACCCTGAATTGTAGCAACTCGCTCGCCCCTCAGGCCGGGGCGGGCTGGAGCCGTGGCCGTGCCGAGGGCCGGCGCTCGTCGATCAGCAGGCTGGCGGCGCTGCCTCCCAGCAGCAGCACGACGCACGGAGCGAGCGCCAGATTGTAGGAGCCGGTCAGGTCGAAGGCCAACCCGCCAGCAAACGCGCCCATCGCGGCGAAGAGCTGGTGGAACATGGTCGTATAGCCCAGGATCGAGCCGACCGCCCGCCGGCCATACAGGTCGATCACTGCCGCCGAGACGAGCGCCCCGTTTGCCCGCGAGAGGCCGAACATGACCGCGAACAGGTACAGCGCAGCCGTGCTATCGGCGGCCATCAGGACGACGACGGCAACGGCCCGCAGCAGGTAGAGTCCGGGCAGCAGGTGCTTGCGCCCGATCCGGTCGGAGAGCGAGCCGACGACGACGCCGGAGACCAGGCTGGCGCCACCGACGAGGCCGAGCGCCGTGCCGGCCTGGGCAGCGGAGATGCCGCGGTCCGTCGCCAAAGCGGCTACGTGGGTCATCAGCAGGTAGATCGTGAAGCCGCAGCCCATGAACCCGCCGATCAGCAGCCAGAAGGCGCGGCTGCGGAAGGCGGCCCGCGTGTCGCGACGGATCAGCTCGGCCGGCAGGCAGGTCGAGTCGGGGGGGTCATCGACGACCGCCGCACTTCCAGCCCCGTGGTGTTCGTCGAGCGGGGTCTGCCGGCGCAGCAGGAAGAAGC
>DAOKZM010000535.1:0-2041 GCA_035325665.1 Thermomicrobiales bacterium
ACGATGTGGACCTGCAGATCGACGTCAGCCGGTACGGTCAGAACAAGTGGCGCGCGTTCGAGTGCCACGCGACGCAGTTCGGCGAGGACAACATGTTTCGCCGGGCCAGCGACGCCCTCCAGGACCTGCTGCTCAGCCGCGAGGCGTTCGTGCTTGCCGCCGAGAACCGCGAGCGCGGCGGGCCACTGACGAGCCTCTTCCAGGACCAGTAAGCCCCGCGGGCCGGCGAACCTCCTACCGCTGCGCCGCTTCGTCGATGGCATAGGCACGCACCGGGATGGCGGAGCCGCCGGAGATCGCCAGCGGCGCGGCGTGGAATCGGAACCCGCCCGCCGGGAGCCGGCCGAGGCCGCGCAGGTTCTCGACGATCGGGATGCCGGCGCGGAGCAGGATCGAGTGGACGGGCCGGTGGCGGTCGTCCGGGTCATCGATGTTCCAGCTATCGATCCCAACCAGGACGGCCCCGCGCGCGACAAGCGCCCGGGCGGCCGCTTCGGTGAGGTGCGGGTTTGCGGCGAGATACTCCGGGCCAGGCCAGCGCACATCCCAGCCGGTGCGTACGAGGACGGCCCGCCCCTCGACCTCCAGCCCGTCGAGGTCGCTGGCGTCGACCCACAGGCGGCCCGCGTTGACTTGTGCCACAGCGTCGAGGACGAGACCGGGGAGGTCGACGACGTGCGTCAGCGGAACTTCCGCTAGGTCGGCGCCGTCGGCGTAGCGATGGAACGGCGTATCCATGTAGGCGCCGCTGTTGCCGATCAGGTGATAGCGGTGGATGAGGAACGTCGTGTCGGCCGCGTAGTGCGCGCGCGACGCCTCGCGGGAGACGTATTCCTCGCATTCCGGCGCGGGCAGGCCGGGAAACATCGGGATCCGGGCGTCGAGGCGGTGCGACAGATCTACGACGGACCGGGTCGCCGTGGACCGCTCGGAGTCACGCACGATCGTACCCTCCTGACAGTGCCGTCTCTCCATCCGGGCGAGGGCGCAAGCAGCCGCGACGGCCAGCCGGCGCTACCGCGTCGCGTCGGTCGCTCGCGACTGGATGCCAGCCCCCTGCTGCTGCTCTCCCCGCAGCGGCACGCCCTGGCCGCCAGCCAGCGTCGTCGGTATCTCCGGCGCCGCCGTTGCGACCGCCTCGCCGGTCACGCCGGCCGGCTCCTCGTGGAAGCTGGTGCGCAGCGGGATCTCGCGCAGGAAGATGACCGAGACGACCGCCAGCACCATCGCGACCGTGCCGACCATGAACAGGTCGCCGATCGCCGTCGAGAGGCTGTCGCGGACGGTCAGCGTGAACTGGTTGAACAGGTCCGCGCCGGACGGGCCGAACGAGCCGAAGAGCTGGCGCAGGCTGGCGGTCGTCTGCTCGGAAAGCAGCACCTGCGGGTTGCCGAGCTGAGCGAGCTGGTCCGCCGGGATGACCTGGCGCACCTCCGGCGAGAGGTTGGCGCTGAAGGCGGTGTGGAAGCGATTGGTCATCACCGTCCCGAACAGCGCCGCGCCGATCGTCCCGCCGATCGAACGGAAGAACGTCAGGCTAGCGGTCACCTCGCCGAGCTGGCGGAACGGGAAGGCGTTCTGGACGATGATTGTGAACAGGCTCATCGAGACGCCGATGCCCAGGCCGAGGATGACCATGTTACTGACGACGACGGCGCTGGAGACATCGGCCGGCATCCGTGAGAGCAGGAACATGCCGACCGTCGCGACGACGAAGCCGCCGAGGGCCAGCATCTTGTAGCGGCCGGTCCGCGACATGATCTGCCCGCCGATGATGCTGCTGACGATGAAGCCGAGCATCATCGGGGTCAGCACCGCGCCGGAGCTGGTCGCGCTCTTGCCGAGGACACCCTGGATGAAGAGGGGCAGGTAGAGAGTCGCGCCGAACATGCCGGCCGCGGTCAGGAAGGTCGCCAGCGACGAGACCCGGAAGATCTGGTTGCGGAAGAGGCGCGGGCTGATGATCGGCTCGGCCGCCTTCGTCTCGATGACGACGAAGGCCACCAGCGCGACGACGGCGAAGGCGAGCAGGCCGATAATC
>DAOKZM010000536.1:0-2034 GCA_035325665.1 Thermomicrobiales bacterium
GGCGGCGGGGAGCGCGGGATCGGCAGCGGCGCGGCAACCCGGGGGAGGATGACCGCCGAGAACACGATCACGCTCGTGACATCCACCAGCCGGTCCTCCTGGCATGCAGCGCGCCCGTGGCCGGCGATCGCAAGCTTCGACACGGGGCGGCGAGTTCCGGGGATCTGAGTTTCGGGTTAGCCGCGCGGATCGTACCTGATTCGCCGGCCGCGCGTCAGGAGTGGCCCGCGGCGCGCAGCCGCGCGACGGGGTCGGGCGGCGTCGTCAGCGCCGGTTCCTCGATGCCGTCCATCACCAGCCCGTGGCGGAAGGCGGCGCCGAGCAGGACGCCGAGCGGGCGATGGAAGTACCAGTGCGACTCCGGCTCGCCGGGCATCCCGGCGCCGCGAGCTGGCGGCAGCGTCAGGTAGCGCGAGAGCTTCAGCGCGCTCGTCCGGCGCAGGCTGGCGTCCTCCTCGACGACCATGCTGACGGCGTTGGAGTTGAAGCACGGGTGCTGGATGGCGAAGACGAACCGGCCGCCCGGCCGCAGCAGGCGTGGCACGGCCACCAGCAGCGGGTCGACGTCGGGCATGTCCATCAGCCCCATCAGGCAGGTGATGGCGTCGTAGCGGCCATCGACGAGCGCGGCGAGCTGTTCGGGATCGGTCGCGTCGACCTGCCGGTACTCGACCCGGCCGGCGATCTGCGGCATGGCCTCGGTGCGTGTGCTGGCCAGCTCCAGAAAGCGGGCGCTGAAGTCGGTCGCGACGACCCGCGCGCCGAGCGTCGCCAGCCGGCGGGCGAGCTGGCCGTTGCCGCAGGCGACGTCGAGCACGAGTTCGTCCGGGCGGATCGCGAGCAGCCGCTCGACCGCGGGGCCGACGAGCTCGCGGTGGAAGAGGTTGCCCTCGCCCATGCGCTCGTCCCAGTAGTCCGCCTTGGCGTCCCAGATCGCGCGGGTTTCATCGACCGGGACCGGGGCCTGCTCGTCAGCCATCGTTGGCGCTCCTCTCGACAGTGGACGGGAGAGGATAGCATCAGCCGGGATGACGATGCCCCCGGCAATACGCCGGGGGCATCGTTGGGCCTGGTAGCTGTTCGCGCCGGGACTACTCCTCGGCGTACCAGTTGGCGATGTCGTAGACCGCCATCTCCCACGATGAGGGAGTGTGGCCCTTGAGCCGGTTCGAGAAGCCGGAGAGGCCGGCGCGGTGGACGAGGCCGATCCGGACGACCTCGTTGATGACCAGGTCGTTCATCCCGATGAACAGCTCGGCCTGCTTGTCGGCGTCCAGCTCGGTGGCCGCCTGCTCCCAGAGCTTGTTGAAGTCCTCGTTGACCCAGCGGTTGTAGTTGTTGCCGGACCAGGAGTTCGACTTCTGGGCGATGTCCGTCTCCGGCTCGTTCGACTTGAAGCCGGACATGTAGTCCAGCGGATACGGGCTGGACGGGCCGTTGGTGAACATCGAGATGTCGGCATAGAAGTGCGAGACGGTGTCCGGGTTGCCGGCGTCGGACGAGAAGTAGACTCCGGCGTCGATCGCCTTCAGCTCGACCGCGACGCCGATCTGCTCCCAGGACTGCTTGATGATCTCCTGGGTCTTCTGGCGGATCGGGCTGGTCGTCGTGATGAAGACGAGCGACAGCTCCTTGCCGTCCTTCTTGCGCGTGTTGCCGTCCAGCGTCACGCCGGCCTCGTCCAGCAGGGCCGCGGCCTTGTCGAGGTCGTACTCGGTCGAGGTGTTCGGCGAGTTGAACGGCGCCGGGGCGACGAGCGTATTGGCTGTCGGCGAGCCGCCGTCCCCGTAGAGCTGGGTGGCGATGGTGTCCTGGTCGGTCGCCAGGCGCAGCGCGTCGCGGACCTTCTTGTCGCTGAAGAACGGGTGGGTCGTCGAAGGCTCGGAGCGCGCGCCATCGACCTCAGTGTTGGGGTCGGCGAAGTTGAGCAGCAACTGCTCGACGCTCAGGCCGGGGTTGACCAGGACGGCGCCGGTTGATGCCTGCGCCTTCATCTGGTCCAGGACCGCCTTCTCGACCTGCAGATTGATGGCG
>DAOKZM010000537.1:0-2011 GCA_035325665.1 Thermomicrobiales bacterium
GTCGTGGCCCTCGAGCTGGCGCTAGGCCTGCTGGTGCCGCTGCTGGCCGCGCTCGTCCCGGTCCTGCGTGGCACGCGGATCACCGTCCGCGAGGCAGTCACGTCGTATGGGTTGAGCGGCAACGACCGGCCCGGCGGGCTGCTCGACCGTCTGCTCGCCGGCCTGCGTGGCTTCGCCCGGCCGGTGCTGCTATCCCTGCGCAACACGTTCCGACGTCGTGGCCGGTTGGCGCTGACGTTGGCAACCCTCACCATCGGAGGCGCGCTCTTCGCCAGTGTCACCACCATCCAGTCGTCCCTCGACGGCACGTTCGACGAGATGATGGACTACTGGAACTATGACGTGCAGGTGAACCTCGACGAGTGGGCGTCGGCCGAGATGGCGGTTCAGGCCGTCGAGGCCCAGCCCGGTGTCACGGCGGCTGAGGGCTGGATTGCCACCAACGCCTCCTACCTGCGCCCGGATGGGTCACAAAACTCAAACGTCTGGTTCACGGCCGGACCAGCCGACACCGCGCTGATTCAGCCGACGCTGGTTGAAGGCCGCTGGCTGCTACCTGATGAGGGACAGGCGCTGGTCGTCAACGTCGACATCGCCAACGATGAAGGTATTTCGGTTGGCGACATCGTCTCGCTCGCGGTCGAGGGGCAGACGCTGCGCTGGCCGGTGGTCGGTATCTCCACAAGCCAGTTGATCGGTCCCGCCGTGTACGCGCCGTACCAGCCGTTCAGCGAGGCAGTCGGCCTGACCGGTATGGCCAATCGCATCATTATGCAGACCGAGCGGCATGACGTAGCGGCACAAGAAGACGTTGCTCGGCTCGCCGAAGACGGCTTGCGCGCCGCCGGTGTGCCCGTCGCACAAGTAGACATCGTTAGAGAGATGCGCGGCGGGACCGAGAGCGTCTTCAGCATGCTCGTCGTATTGCTGCTCGTCATTAGCATCCTGCTGGTGATCGTCGGCTCGATCGGGTTGACGGGGGCCATGTCGCTCAACGTGATCGAGCGGACTCGCGAGATCGGCGTGATGCGAGCGATCGGCGCCACGAACGGCGCCATCGCGCGGATACTGATCGTCGAGGGATTGACAGTCGGGCTTCTGAGCTGGTTGCTCGGGGCCATTCTGGCCATTCCGCTGAGTTGGGGGCTGGCGTACGCCCTCGGAGTCGCCCTCGTTCAGTCGCCGCTCGTGTTCACGTTTTCGTACCTCGGGCTCGGGTTATGGCTGGTGGTCGTGGTCGTGCTGTCTGTGGTGGCGAGTATCCTGCCCGCGCGCCGGGCCTGGCGCCTGAGCATCCGCGAGGTTCTCGCTTATGAGTAGTGCGCTCGACGATCGTGGAGCTCGATCTGCTGCGTCAACGAGACGACCGCGATCCCGGGTTAACCCGATGATCGCGGCGCGGCAATACGCGGTAATAAAGGGCATTCCCAACGCCAGTACCGGTCCCGCTCACATCGCCTGAGCCGGACGAGTGATGATCCGCTGGGTTGGCGATGGCTACGATATCGGCGACTCGTCGGCCGTCGCCGATCGACGGCGAGCGGCGTGCTCGACGTGGAGCTGGCCGCAGGCGGCGGCGATCTCAACGCCGCGCGAGTAGCGCACGGTGGCCGGGATGCCGGCCTCGCGCAGGACCGCGGCGAAGCGGTTGATGACGTCCTCGCCGGGGCGCTCGTAGGGATAGGCCGGGGTCGGGTTGTAGGGGATCAGGTTGACGTGGCAGAGCAGCCCGCGCAGTCGCCGGGCGAGCTGGCGCGCGTCCTCCTCGCTCGTGTTGACGCCGTTGAGCATCGCGTACTCGAACGAGACGCGCCGGCCGGTTGTGTTGATATAGCGCCGGACCGCGCCGATCAGGTCGGCCAGCGGCCAGCGCCGGTTCAGCGGCACCAGCTCGGAGCGAAGCTCGTCGTTGCCAGCGTGGATCGAGATGGCCAGGCGGAATTGCTACGGCTCCGTCGCCAGCTTGTCGATGAACGGCACGACCCCCGAGGTCGAGATGGTGATCCGCCGC
>DAOKZM010000538.1:0-2009 GCA_035325665.1 Thermomicrobiales bacterium
TCCCTCATCCCTCACCGCGTATGCGTCACCTTCGTCAGCCCGCGCGGGCGGTCGGCGTCGTAGCCGCGGAGCTCGGCCTGGGCGAGGGCGAGGAGCTGGCCGGGGACGACCGCGACGATCGGCGAGAGCCACTCCGGCAGGCCCGCTGCGAGCGGCAGAATCAGACTCGACTCCGGCACCGCGTCGACCCGGTCGGTGATCGTGACGATCTCGGCGCCGAGCTCGGTCAGCCGGGCGATCAGTTGGGCGACGTCGCCGAACGCCGCGCCGGAGGGGGCGACCAGGACGACCGGGAAGCCGGCCTCGATCACCGCGATCGGCCCGTGCTGGAAGTCCGCCGCCGAGAAGGGCTCGGCGACGACGTAGCTCGTCTCCTTCAGCTTCAGCGCTACCTCGCAGGCGGTCGCGTAGTTGTAGCCGCGCCCGATCACGTCGAAGTGGCGGGCGTAGGTGTAACGCGCGGTCCGCTCGGTCAGTCCCTCGTTTGCCTCGATGGTCGCCGCCAGCGCGTCCGGAACGGCAGACAGCGCGTCCCAGTCATCCCCGTCGACGCCCAGCGCGGCACTGAGAATCGCGATGGCCAGCAGCTCGCTGCTGTAGGTCTTCGTCGCCGCAACGGCTCGCTCGACGCCGGCCAGCAGAGGGAAACAGAGGTCGGCCGCCGCAGCCATCGGCGACGCCGGGTCGTTCGTCACAGCAAGCGTGAGGGCGCCCTGGCGACGTGCCTCGTCGACGACGGTGACGATATCCGTCGACTGCCCCGACTGGCTGATCCCGATGACGAGCGTTCCGGACAGGTCGGGCGGCTGGTGGTAGACGGTGTAGAGCGACGGGTTCGCCAGCGCGACCGACAAGCGGTTGCGCACGCCGAAGGCGTACTGCGCGTAACGGCCGGCGTTGGCCGAGGCGCCACGGGCGGCGATCACAACTGAGTGTGGCCCGTAGGCGCGGATGCGCGCGGCAATCTCATCGGTCAGCGCGCGGCCGTCCGCCAGCAGTCCGGCCAGCACCTCCGGCTGCTCCCGTATCTCTCGCTCGAACCAGGTGCTCACCATCACCACCCCCCCGTTACAGCTCCGACTGTTCCCGCGACGATGATACGATTCGCGCCCGCCCGCTGGGCGAGGTTGCTCTGACGGACCAGACGAAGGAGCGATGCATGGAGCAACGGGTCAGCCTGATCACTCTCGGCGTCGACGACCTGGCGCGGGCGCGCCGGTTTTACGAGGAGGGGCTCGGCTGGGAGCCGCATCACAAGTCCGGCGACGATATCGCGTTCTACCAGCTCTCCGGCATCGCGCTCGCCCTCTTCCCACGCCCCGCACTGCTCGACGATGCGAAGCTTCCACAGGACACGCCACGCGGCACCGTTATGTCTATCGCGCTGAACGCGCGGTCGAAGGGCGAAGTCGATACGATCTTCGCCGAGGTCGCCGCGGCCGGCGCGCGGGTTATCAAGCCCCCCGAGGAGGTCTACTGGGGCGGCTACTCTGGATACTTCGCCGACCCCGACGGCCACCTCTGGGAGGTCGCCTGGAACCCCGGCTTCCCGATCGCCGAGGATGGGACCATCAGCCTCGGGGAATGAGGTCATCCCTCTAGCCGAGGGAGACGCGCCTACCGCTTCGTAGGGACAGCGCCTTGGCCTGTCCCTACGATACCGTTGAGTGCGTCTGTTTCGGCCAGCGTATGTGTGCTCAGACGAGTGCGAAGAGGCCGATCACCAGCGCGAGGATCAACAGGCCGCCAACGACGATGACAGCAACGCCGATGGCCGTCTCGCCGGCCGTCGGGCCGAGGCGATGCGCCTCGACGGAGCCGTCGGCGCGAAGCCGCATGTCCACGACCTCGTCGCGACTCGCGGCGAAGTAGATGAGATAGAAGAACAGACCGGCGCCGAAGAACAGCAACCACAGGATCGCGGCTGAGACGTTGAATCGCTTGGGCTTGACGAGCCGGGCCGATGTCGGCGTCAGCCCCGAGACGAAGAATCCCCGTCGCAGATAACC
>DAOKZM010000539.1:0-1980 GCA_035325665.1 Thermomicrobiales bacterium
ATCCGGCCGCCGTCGAGCGGCTGGTCGCCGACCTGCGCGAGCAGCCGGGCGTCGCCCGCGTCGCCCCGCCGGTCTACAATCCGGCCGGCGACACCGGCATCGTCACGGTCATTCCGACCACCTCGCCGCAGTCCGAGGAGACGCAGAACCTTGTTCACCGGCTGCGGCGTGACGTCGTCCCGCCGGCTTTGGAGGGCAGCGGCGTCGAGGCGTCGATCGGCGGGCCGACGGCGGCCTTCATCGACATCGGCGACCGCATCTCCAGCCGGCTGCCGGTGTTCTTCGCCGTCGTCATCGGCGTCAGCATGCTGCTGCTGGCGATCGTCTTCCGTTCGCTCCTGGTGCCGCTGCAGGCGGCGGTGATGAACGTGCTGTCGATCGCCGCGGCCTACGGCGTGCTGGTCGCAGTCTTCCAATGGGGCTGGCTGTCGGAGCTGTTTGGCATCGACCGGACCGGCCCGATCGAGTCGTTCCTGCCGATGATGCTCTTCGCCGTGCTGTTCGGACTGTCGACCGACTACGAGGTCTTCCTGATGAGCCGTATCCACGAGGCGTGGCTGGAGGGCCGCGGCAGCCGCGCGTCGGTCAGCCATGGCAGCGCGACGACGTCGCGGGTCATCACCGCGGCTGCCAGCATCATGGTCGTCGTCTTCCTGTCGTTCACGATGAGCGACTCGCGGATCGTCAAGGAGTTCGGCCTGGGCCTCGCCGTCGCCGTCTTCGTCGATGCGACGGTGATCCGGATGATGCTGGTCCCCGCGATCACCGGGCTGCTCGGACGATGGAACTGGTACATGCCGGCCTGGCTCGACCGGCGACTCCCGCGGCTGTCGCTGGAAGCTCCCGACCCCGCGCAGGCGGAAGCGCCATACGCGGCCGCGGTTGAGGCGGACTGACGTGCTCCGGCCGGCGCGGTATCCTGTGTGGCACGAGCGAAGGGAGAAGCCTTTGACAGGGCGAAGGGCCGGCACGCGTCAGACCCAGGCGGCGTTGCGCCGCGAGCAGCTCCTGGAGGTTGCCTTCGCGCTCTTCGCCGAGCGGGGCTACCGCGCCACGTCGGTGCGCGACATCACGCGCGCGGCCGGCGTCACCGAAGCGGTCCTCTACCACTACTTCGGCAACAAGGCCGACCTGCTGTCCGCCGTCCCCGCCGTCTACGCGCCGTTCGCCGGTTACCGCCGCATCCTCGACGCGGCCGCCTCGGCGCCCATCGACGCCGTCCTGCGGGAGCTCGGCGACGAGTTCCTGCGGTTGTTGCGCGAGCGGCGGGTATTCGTCCTGACGCTGCTCAGCGAGGCGGCGACCGATCCGGAGATCGCCGCGATCCTGAAGCGGCTACTGGAGGACACCATCCAGGCCGTCGCCGCGTTCCTCGACGATCGCCGGGCGCGCGGCGAGGTCGCTGCCGGCATCGACGCCCACGCCGTCGGCGAGGCGCTGCAGGGCGGCCTGCTGATCCACTTCCTCAGCCAGAACCTCGGTGGCCAGCCGGCGCCCGACGACCGCGTGGTCGAACGGCTCGTCGCCGCGCTCCTCTCCGGCGTCACGCCGCGCGGGTAGCCGAAGCGCGTTCAGCGCAATAGCTGCGTAGGGCAGAGCTCGCCCTGTCCGGGCTCCGCAGGACGCCCTCCCGCGCCAGGGTGGGGGCCATCGTGGGGTCGTGGCGACCCATCGGCGTCTCCCGCCACGCCGGGCGGGCGCTCCAATGCCGTGACATGCCAACCGTCCGCTCTGCGCCCGCCCTACGCGAACCGCGCCACACGCGCCGAAGGGATTCCGGACCCGCGCATTGCGGACCTCTGGCCCGCGGACAGAGCGAGTCCTGTCCCTACGCGATGGGCGCGGTCGGGTGACTCAGGAGGGGAGCGAGCCGAACTGGCTCGCGGTGGGTTCTGCTCAACAGAACCAGGATTCGGTCAGGCGTGGCGGGTGGCCGGGCGGACTTGTGCGCTTGCGCTCGATGGCTGGCGGCTCGGCGCC
>DAOKZM010000540.1:0-1977 GCA_035325665.1 Thermomicrobiales bacterium
ATCATCAGGCCGGTCGTGTTCCAAGCCTTGAGGAGCGAGCCGGACAGGCTGTGACTTGTGAGCGGAAAGTAGGTCTTGGCCGGCATGCCCGAGGCGTCGATTGGGACGCGAACAGGGCTGTCCTCGGCGCTGGCGCTACCCGGCGCCAATCCGCCAGCCAGCGCAGCGATCGTGATGACCGCAACGGCCAGCAGATGAGCGAGCTTCCGACGCGCGTACCCTGTCAGCACGAACCTACCCCCACATGAATACGCCTCCGGCGCAGACCGGTCGGCGCCTGGTGACTCTCTTGTGATAACGTCCGAGTCCCGAAATCGTTGCATCCGCCGGCTTGGCGCGCACCCGGCGGCTAGAATTGGCAGCGGATGGGACGGATAGCCCTACCGCCGATCGACGCAATATCGCTACCAGGGGATGGTACATGCAGAGGCTAACGACAAGCGACCCGAGCAACGGCATCCGGCGCGAGGAGATCCTCGCCGCAGCGGCCGAGACGCTCGGGCTCTTTCTCATCTTCGTCGTCGCGATCAGCACGCGCGACCTGACCGGGGACGCGGCCAAGGCGATCCTGATCGCCCTGACCTGGGTCGTCGGCGTGCTCGGCGCGGGCTACGGCGCGATCGTCTTCTGGCGCGGCGCAACCCAGCCCGCTGGACGCGTGGCGCGGCTCGCCCTTGGCGCGGCGATGGCGTTCATGGGGGTCTACTCGATCGTCCACGTGATGTCGTAGGCACGACCGCTCGCGCTTGCGGTTCACTCCTCGATCGCGTATCGTCGCGGTTCACCGAACGACCGCGGGCCCGATCGCGATCGGGCAGCAGCGTCCGAGACGAGGTACTCATTCAGTGACGGCCGATCCGGCAACAACAGCGTCCGGCAGACTGCCCGACGCAACCACTCCGCCGGTCGAGCCAGCACACCCCGCGCGCCTCGACGAAAGACGCGTTCCCTCCTGGAAGAAGCCGTTCCTCGCCCTCGACCAGGAGGGCTTCCGCCATCTCTGGCTCGGCATGTTGCCCGGCACGATGGCGATGCAGATGGGGATGATCACGACCGGCTAGGTCGCCTACGACATCTCCGGGTCGGCGGCGTCGGTCGGGTTCGTCTCGCTCGGCTCCGGCGTGCCGATGCTCCTGCTCGGTCTGGCCGGCGGAGTCGTCGCCGACCGCTTCCCGAAGCGCAACGTGCTGCTCCTGACCCAGGCGCTGATCGGGATCGCCGCGACCATCAACGCCATCCTCGTCATCACCGGGATCGTCCAGATCTGGCACCTGATGCTGGTCGCCGCGATCCAGGGAGTCGGCTTTGCGTTCAACATGCCGTCGCGCCAGGCGTTCATCGGCCAGCTTGTCAGCCGCGAGAGGCTGATGAACGCGGTCGCGCTCAACAACGCCGGGATGAACTTCTGCCGGGTCATCGGCCCGTCGATCGCCGGGGCGTTGATCACGGTTCCGTTCGTCGGGGCCGGCGGCGTCTACGCCACCATGGCCGGCATGTACGCCTACGTCGTGCTGAGCCTGCTGCGCATCCAGGATCGCGGCCGACCCCTCGGCTCAGTCCGGCCGCCGCCGCTCGACTCGCTCCGTGAGGGACTGCGTTACATCCGTGGCAACGGGGTTGTCTCGACGCTGCTGGCGCTGGCGTTCGTGCCGGTCCTGCTCGGGATGCCCTACCAGCAACTGATGCCGGTCTTCGCCGAGGACGTGTTCAACGTCGGCCCGAGCGCGCTCGGCCTGCTGCTGACGTTCAACGGCATCGGCGCGCTTGCCGGTTCGCTGGTCATCGCCGGGCTGACGGCTTTCCCCCGCAAGGGCCTGCTGCAGATGATGCTCGGCATCGCCTTCGGACTGTCGTTGGCGGTGTTCGCCTTCAGCCGCTCGTTCCACATCGGCCTGGCGTCCCTGATAGTAATCGGCTTCGTCTCCTCGGGCTACCAGGCGCTGAACAGCACGCTGGTGATGAACAACGCCGACCCGG
>DAOKZM010000541.1:0-1966 GCA_035325665.1 Thermomicrobiales bacterium
CACCGGACCCCGCCAAGCTCAAGGCGATGGTTGATACCGGCAACATCGAGTGGGACATGGTCGAGGGCGGCATCTCCTGGGTCATCGAGCTGGGCGAGGACTACTTCGAGGAGATCGACTACTCGCAGTTCGACCAGGAGACGATCGACAGCGTCCCGGAGATCTACCGCCACAAGTTCGGCGGAGGCTTCTACGTCTTCTCGACCAACATCGGCTGGAACACCAAGACCCTCGGCGAGGGCGTCCAGATGGAGAACTGGGCCGACTTCTGGGACGTCGAGAAGTTCCCCGGCAAGCGCTCGCTGCAGGGCGGCACCCAGCCACCGCTGGAGTTCGCGCTGCTGGCCGACGGGGTCGCGATGGAGGACCTCTACCCGATCGACGTCGACCGCGCGCTGGCCAAGCTCGAGGAGCTGATGCCGAACGTCGCCCAGTGGTGGGACTCCGGCGCGCAGCCGGGCCAGCTGCTGACCAGCGAGCAGGTCTCGGCCTCCAGCATCTGGATCGGCCGCATCCACTCGCTGAAGGACGAGGGCGCGCCGATCGGCTTCACCTTCAACCAGGGCTCGCTCTCGCCGGCCTACTGGAACATCCCGAAGGGCGCGCAGAACATCGAGAACGCCCAGAAGCTGGTCGCCTACTCGATGCGGCCGGACGTCCAGGCGAAGGTCTGGGGCAACTACGTCGAGGGGCCGACCAACAGCAAGGCGTTCGAGCTGATGGACCCCGACTACGCCAAGCTGCTGCCGACCCACCCGGACAACGCCGACCTGCAGTTCGTCCCGGACGAGCAGTGGTGGGGTGAGAACCGCGCCGACGCGCTGGAGAAGTTCCAGGCAATGATCCTCGGCTGACGATGCCACCGGCCGGGCCGCCCCGCGCGGGCCGCCCGGCCGGTCCCGGCGTCGACGAAAGGAGGCAGCGATGAGCAGCGTATCGGAGATCACGGCCAGCGCGGCCGAAGAGGTCGTCGGGCAGCCCCCGCGACGGCGCTGGCTGCCGGGCGGCACGAAGCAGGCGCGCTTCAACTGGCTGCTGCTCGCCCTGCCGGTGCTCTACATGCTCGTCATGTACGTCTACCCGGTCTCGCAGATGCTGCTACGCAGCATCACCGACCCGGACCTCAGTCTTGAGAACTTCCGCACCCTGTTCACTAACTCCGGCTACCGGCGGGTGCTGTTCACGACGATCCGCATCTCGTTCTACGTCGTCGTGCTGACGCTCCTGCTCGGCTACCCGGTCGCCTACCTGCTCTCGACCCTGCCGGCGCGCACGGCGCGGTGGCTGGCGTTCCTCGTCCTGCTGCCGTTCTGGACCAGCGTGCTGGTGCGCTCGTTCGCCTGGATCGTCATCCTCGGCGACAACGGGCTGCTCAACGCCTGGTTCGCGCCGCTCAACAGCGACAAGCCGTTCCACCTGCTCTTCACTGAGAAGGCGGTCGTCATCGGCATGGTCCACGTCCTGCTGCCGTTCATGATCCTGACCCTGACGGCGACGATGGCGCAGATCGACCACTCGCTGGTGCTGGCGGCGCAGACGCTCGGCGCCTCGCCGGCCCGAGCGTTCCTAAAGGTCTACCTGCCGCTCAGTATGCCGGGGGTGGCCAGCGGCTCGATGCTCGTCTTCATCATGGGGCTGGGCTACTACATCACCCCGGCGCTCCTCGGCGGGCCGCGCCAGATCATGTTCGCCAACCTGATCGACCGCTTCGTCAACCAGACCTTCCAGTGGGGCGTCGCCGCCGCCGCGGCCGTGCTGCTGCTGGTCATTTCGACCGTGCTCTACGTCGTCTCGCGACGCTTCGGGCGCGTCGAGGGCCTGTTCGGCGGATAGGGAGGGGGACCCGATGGCTGCGATTCAGTCCGCCGCCGGCACGCGAGCGCCGCGGCTCTCGCTGACCACCAGAATTCAGCGCAACCTGTTCCGCTGGCTCTACTACGCGCTCGTCGCCGCGATCTTCGTCGCC
>DAOKZM010000542.1:0-1963 GCA_035325665.1 Thermomicrobiales bacterium
CGGCGCCAGCAACGAGCGGGTAACGAACGTGTCGATCAGGACGCCGATGGCAACGGCGAAGCCGAGCTGGATCAGGTCGCGCAGCGGCAGCGTCATCAGCGCGGCGAAGGTGCCGGCCAGGATGATCCCGGCCGAGGTGATCACCCCGCCGGTGCGCTCCAGCGCGGACTCGGTCGCCAGCCGCCGCGGCATCCGCTCCGACTCCTCGCGGATGCGCGACATCAGGTAGATGCTGTAGTCGACGCCGAGGCCGTCCCGGAAGACAAAGAGGTAGAAGGGCCCCGCCGAGCCGACGCTCTCCTGTCCGAACACGTAGCGGAAGACGAGGATCGACAGGCCGAGGGTAGCGAAGTAGGTCAGCACAATCGTCGCGCCGAGGTAGAGCGGAGCCACGAGCGAGCGCAGCAGCAGGCCGAGCACGAGCATGATCGCCAGCAGGATGGCCGGCAGAACCAGTAGCTCGTCGCGCGTGACCGCCGACCGCGCGTCGGCGGTCTGGGCCGTTTCCGCCCCCACCAGGACGCTCGCGCCGGCAGGTCCGGCCGCGGCAGCCGCCAAGCGGGCCGTCTCGCGGATAGTTGGCGCCAGATCCATCGCCTCGGCGCCGTACGGGTTCAGGTCGAGGACGACCTCGACTCGCGCGACCGAGCCATCGATCGACATGAACTGCAATGCTTGTGTGTAGAGCCCGACCGCCTGTGCCTCCGGGGAGGACTGATCCACTCCCTCTGGTGGGCCGCCCTGTCCCGCGACGCGCGCCTCATCAATCTGCGCGCGCAGCTCGGGCGGGACCTGGCCGTAAGCCTGGCGCACCTCATCCAGCCCGGGACCCAGTCCCACCCCCGACGGCGCGGTCGGCCCGCTGACCTGGACGACGTGCTCCAGCCCGGCCAGCGCCTCGCTGACCGCCTGCAGCGTCGCCATGTTGGCCGGGTCGAAGGCGGACTGGCCGGCCGGGAAGCGCACGTAGACGTCGGTCGGCGCGAGGTCGCCGGCCGGGAAGCCAGCCCGCAGCAGCTGGAACCCCTCGACCGACTCGACGTCGGACGGCAGGCTCTCGAGCGTGTCGTAGCTCGGCGCGTAGCGCAGGACGCCACTCGCCATCACCAGTAGAATCAGCGTCGTTACGCCGAGGACCGCCGCCGGCCGGTTCAACACCATCTTCCCGATGCGCGACCACAACCGGTTCACCTGCTCGTTCTCGGCGTCCGGCGAGTAGCGCGGGCGGAACGGCCAGAACCCGTTGCGGCCGATGATCGCCAGGATGGCCGGGATGAGCGTCAGCGCGGCCAGCATCATCGTCCCGATCGCGATCGCGACGACCGGGCCAAGCGAGCGGAACGAGCCGAAGACGGCCAGCAGTAGCAGCAGCGAGGCGAGCATCAGCGTCGCGCCGGCCGAGAGAATCGCCTCGCTGACGCCGCGCATCGCCGCGCGCATCGCCAGGTGCTTGTCCTCGTTCCGGCGCAGCTCCTCGCGGTAGCGCGAGGCGATGAACAGGTAGTAGTCCGTCCCGGCGCCGAACAGGATCACGGTCATGATCCCGCTCGTCTGGCCATCGACGGGAAAATCCACCGCCCGCAGGACGAGAGCCGCAAGCCCGCCCGCGAGCTGAAGAACGAGTCCGACGATCAGCAGTGGCACGATCGCGATGACCGGCGAACGGTAGATCAGGATGAGCAGGACGAGGACGAGCGAAGCGGTGACCAGAAGCAGGAACAGGTCGATCTCGCTGAAGACGGCGACGAGGTCGGCGATCAGGCCCGCCGGGCCGCTCACCTTTACCTGGAGCTCGCCGCCGGCCTGAGCCGTCACGTCGCGGATAGCATCGACGCGGTCGCCGAACGCGGGTTCGGTCGTCGAGCCGCTGATCGGCACGATCATCGTCATCGTCGTCCCGTCCGGCGACACGAGCTGGCCGCGGGCCTGGGGGAGATTGAAGATCGAGACGACCCCCGCGACG
>DAOKZM010000543.1:0-1956 GCA_035325665.1 Thermomicrobiales bacterium
AACCTCCAACTGATCGCCTCGCGCCAGTTCGCTCCCAGCCGCGCGGGGCAGGTGATCACCTGGCCAAACGAGGCCGGTGACGAGATCGATGAGGCGCTGCACCACGCCGAGGCGTTCGTCATGTCGGCAAGCGCTCGCTGGGCTGCGGAGTCGGAGCGTGTCCGGCATCTCAATCACGTGCTGGATCGAATGCGCGACGCTGTGATTCAGGTCGATGCCCATGGGGTCGTGACCTACGGCAACCTGGCGGCGACGACGCTCTTCGGTGGCCGGAACCCGGCGGGGCGGTCGTTCATCAGAGTCGTCCGCGACCACCAGCTCGATACGCTCGTCCGTCGCTGTCTGGAGACTGGCGAGGATGAGCAGTACACGTTCGAGGTTCTGGGCGACCGGCGGATCATGAACGCTATCGTCGTGCGGATTGGCCAGTATCCGAAGGAGGCACTCGTCGTCCTGCGCGACATCTCCGAGTTGCATCGCCTGCAGAACGTCCGGCGCGACTTCGTTGCCAATGTGTCGCACGAGTTGCGGACGCCGCTCTCGACCATCAAGATTCTGGCCGACACGATCCTCGATCTGCAGCCGGATGACGAGGAGGTCCAGCGCTTCGTTGGCAAGATCGACGACGAGATCGACTCGATGACCGCCCTCGTGCAGGACCTTCTTGATATCAGTCAGCTCGAGAAGGGCTCGGAGAGCCTGCGCTACGAGAGCGTCGAGCCGCTGGCGCTCGCGAATGCGGCGGTCGAGCGGATGCGCCCGCGTGCGGAGAAGGCTGGAGTCGTGCTCTCGGTCGCGGCGGCCGGCGTCGTGCCGGTGATTCGCGCGGACGGCCGGCGCCTCCAGCACGCGCTGATCAACCTGTTGACGAACGCGATCGACCACACGCCCGCGGGTGGAGAGGTTGAGGTGAGTGTCGTCGAGGCGGACGGCGAGACGACATTCATCGTTGCCGACAGCGGTAAGGGGATCCCCGAAGCGGACCTCGATCGGGTCTGGGAGCGATTCTTCAAGACCGACCGCTCACGCTCGGAGCCCGGCACGGGGCTGGGGCTGGCGATCGTCAAGCACGTCGCTCTGGCCCATGGCGGGCGGGTCGATGCGCAGAGCGAGCTAGGCGCGGGCGCGACCTTCCGCCTGACGGTGCCCGATAGCGCCCGAGCAACGATCGCCCGCGTCCAGTGAAAGTCGGGCCGCCTGGCCTCAGGAGACGACGGCGGTCTCTCGCTCGGCGAGGATCGCGCGAATCTCGCCCTTCAGCGCGTCGACGATCTCATCCTCCTTGACGGTGCGGACGATCTCGCCCTTGCGGAAGATAACCCCCTTGCCACGGCCGGCGGCAACGCCGACGTCGGCGTCGCGCGCCTCGCCCGGACCGTTCACGACGCAGCCCATGACGGCGACGCGGATCGGCTCCTTGATCGAAGCGATGTACTCGTCGACCTCGTTTGCCAGCTTGAACAGATCCACCTCGACCCGGCCACAGGTCGGGCAGGCGATCATCGTCGCGCCATGCTGGCGCAACTCGAGGCTCTTGAGGATCTCGTACGCGACGAAGACCTCCTCGACCGGGTCGGTCGTCAGCGAGACGCGGATCGTGTCGCCGATGCCCATCGCCAGAAGAGTGCCGATGCCGACCGCCGAGCGGACGCTGCCCGCCTTCGGTGTCCCGGCCTCGGTTACGCCGAGGTGGAACGGATAGGGCACGCGGGTTGCCATCCGCCGGTAGGCCTCGAGCATCACGGGCACTTCGAACGCCTTCAGCGAGACCTTGATTTCGTGGTAGTCGAGCTCCTCTAGAATGCGGATGTGGCCGAGCGCGGTGCGGACCATATGCTCGGCACGTAGCTCGGCCTGGGTTGCGTTTTGCGCCGCCATCTCGTCGACGAACTCCTCGGTCATTGGCGGGCCCGAGCCGAAGTTGACGCCGATGCGGATCGGGACGCGACGCTCGTT
>DAOKZM010000544.1:0-1953 GCA_035325665.1 Thermomicrobiales bacterium
TGCGACACGATCACGTCGACATCCGTCATCTCGGCGCGTCTGGCCTGCGAAAAAGCAAGGCTAGACCCGGCCGAGCTCGACCTGATCATTGTCGGCACATTCACGGCCGACCAGTACATGCCGTCGATCGCTAGCCAGGTGCAGCATCAGATTGGGGCCCGGTTCGCGGCCGCCTTCGACCTGAATGCGGCCTGCACCAGCTTCGTCTACGCGCTCGCCACCGCGTCGCAGTTCATCGAGACTGGCCTCTACAAGCGCGTCCTCGTCGTCGGAACCGATATCAACTCGCGCTTCCTCGACTACACCGACCGCGGCACCTGTGTCCTCTTCGGCGATGGCTCGGGCGCGGTCGTGCTCGAGGCCAGCGACGCCGACGAGGGCGTGCTCTCGATCGCGCTTGGCGCGGACGGTTCGGCCGGTCACCACCTGACCCTTGGCGACCCGGATGCGCTCGTGGCGCTGAACGGAGCGCGGACGATGGAGCGCCCGTTCATGAAGATGAACGGCCCCGAGGTCTACCGGTTCGCGGTCAAGGTGATGGGCGAGGTCGCCGCCGAGGCGATCGCCCGCGCGAACCTCACCTTCGACGATGTCGATCTGCTCGTTCCGCATCAGGCGAACCTGCGGATCATCGACGCGGCGGCGAAGCGGCTCGAGCTCCATCGGGACCGCGTCTGGGTCAACGTCCACGACTACGGCAACACGTCGTCGGCGTCGGTGCCGATCGGACTAGTCGAGGCGTTCGAGGCGGGAGCGATCCAGGACGGGATGAATGTCGTCGTCGTCGCCTTCGGCGGCGGCCTGACGTGGGCAGCGGGGGTGTTACGGTGGGGATCGACAGGCGTCGCCCGGCTGGCCCGGGTATGAGCGCCGGCGTGGCCTGGGTTTTTCCTGGCCAGGGCTCGCAGGCAATCGGGATGGGTCAGGCGGTCGCCGAGGCCGACGTGGACGCTCGCGCGGCGTTCGACGAAGCAGATGCGGCACTCGGCTTCCCGATCTCGCGCATCTGCTGGGACGGGCCGGAAGACGCTTTGACGCGAACCAGTAACCAGCAGCCGGCTATCGTGACGACCAGTGTCGCGACGCTTCGCGCGCTTCATGCCGAGAGTCTGCTTCCGGAGCCGGATTACGTCGCCGGCCATTCGCTTGGTGAGTACTCCGCGCTCGTCGCCGCCGACGCCCTCGCATTTGCGGACGCGGTGCGGTTGGTGCGCCGCCGCGGCGAGCTGATGGAGGAGCACGCGCTGGGCAGCATGATCGTCGTCCTCGGGCTGGATGAGGAGACGCTCCAGGTCGTCGCCAACGAGACCGGCGCCGAGGTGGCGAATTTCAATGCTCCCGGCCAGATCACGCTCTCCGGTTCGGACGAGGCGATTGCCGTCGCGGAGATGGCCGCCAAGGCGCGCGGCGCCCGTCGCGTCATGCGGTTGCCGGTCAACGGCGCGTTCCATTCCTCGCTGATGGAGCCAGTCGCCGAGGCACTGGCTCGCGACATCGACCGGACGCCGATCACCAAGCCGCGGGTTCCGCTTGTCTCGAACGTCACTGCTGAGCCGATCGTCCACCCCGACGACATCCGTCGCGAGCTCGTCGAGCAGATCTGCGCGTCGGTGCAGTGGACGCGCTCAGTCGAGACGATGATCGAGTTGGGCGTCACCTACTTCTACGAGATCGGCGCCGGCACGGTGCTCAGCGGGCTGATCGGCCGGATCAACAAGTCGGTGACGACGGTGGCCTCGGATCGCCTGCTGGCGCCGGCGGCCACCAGGAGCTGAGGGGGAGTATGCAGGACACCGTGCAGCGGGTTGCGATCGTCACCGGCGCGGTCCGCGGGATCGGCCGCGCAATTGCCCACGAGCTGGCGCGCGATGGCTTCGCGATCGTCGTCAACTACCGCGGCGATGCCGACATGGCGACAGGCCTCTGCGACGAGCTAGGGGCAGCCGGCGCTCA
>DAOKZM010000545.1:0-1949 GCA_035325665.1 Thermomicrobiales bacterium
CACCCCGTCATGGCAGGCGGCGCAGGGTTCGGCCCTGGGCGCCACCGTGTGCAGCTCGGGGCAGGAGATGCAGCTGTTGAACGGCGCCGGGGGGGGGCGCTGCGAGGCGTAGCTCCGGCCGGGGTCCCCGGGTGACCCTTTGGGGTGATAGATCCCCCAGCGGGCGAAGGGCGGGCTTTGCCCGCCCCCCCCCGCCCGCCGTTCGTCCGACGTCAGGATGAACGCCCCCTTGCGCGTGCCGACGAGCACTCGTACTCCGGACATCCGTCGTCCTTTCCACTGTGGTATAGCACGCGGCCCGGCCAATCTACGGGTGCCGACTGGCCGCGTACGTTCGCGGAAAACACCGCAGATGATAGCGAGAGAGTGACTCAAGGTCAACCTGTCCGACTCGTCGGCCTATGCCTCCTCGACCAGGAAGAACTGGTTGCCGTCAGGATCTCGGAACCAGGTCGCCTTCTGCCCCCAGGGCATCAACTGGACCGGCTCGGTGAACTCGACACCGCGCTCGGAGAGTGCCGCGTAGTCGGCGTCGATGGCGCTGGAGATCAGCGAGATGCCGGTGTAGCCGCCCGGCCGGATGCCCTCCGGCGCCCAGCTCGGGTCGGCGAGAACCAGCTCCGCGCCGCCGCCCGGTAGCGCGACCGTCAGGAAGCGCATCTCGGGCCCCATCTGCTGGTCAATCGCCTTCGACCAGCCCAGTGTATTGACGTAGAAGTCAAGCGCCGCGTCCTGGTTCGCGACCGCGATCGTCGTCGAGTGAATCCGCGAGATCATCTATACCTCTTGCTCGTTCCAGCGCCGGTCACCCCGGCCCATCGTCACGTCACACCGTCGTTACATCTGGTGGTCGAATGGCCCCCGCGGAAATCGGCAGCCGCTCACCGCCCGCCGGTGAACTGCGCCTCGCCCTCCTTGAGCGGGCGGAAGCGCAACGCCGACCAGACCTCGTCCACCGCGACCTGACCGATCGGACGCATCCCGTATTCGGCAAGGATCGGCCAGAGCGAGTCGCGGTTGATGTCGGCGCGGTTCCCCTTCGGGTAGGCGACCCAGAGCAGGCCGGGACCGGCGAGATGCTCGTGGTGCGCGTCGAGGATGGCGCGCACCGCTCCGGCGGCGTCGGCGAAGACGAGCGCGGCCGTCGCCTGGCCCAGGTCGGCGACGACCCGCGCGTCGTCCGGCAACGGCCCGACGATCTCGATCCGCTCGGGATGGGACGTCCACAGCGACGTCCCCGGCTTGATCTGCAGCTTCGCGGCGACCGTCTTCACGCTCATCGTCGTCAGCTCCTCGTCTCGGCTACTCGGGCGTGCCGAGCTGCTCGCGCATGCGCGCCTCGGCCGCGCGGACCGACTCCGGCAGCGCGTCGCCGAAGTCCTCGGTGTCGAAGACGCGACGGATCTCGATCTCGACCCCGTCGCCAAACGGGCCGCGCTTGACCCACTCGACAGCGTCGTCGAGCGAATCCAGCCGCCATATCCAGTAACCGGCGACGAGCTCCTTCGTCTCGGCGAACGGGCCGTCGGTGACGACCGCGTTGTCGCCATTCCAGGAGACGCGCGCGCCGGCCGAGCTTGGGTGCAGCCCCTCGCCGCCGAGCATGACGCCGGCCGCCACGAGCTGCTCGTTGTAGGCGTTCATCGCCTCGAAGATCTCCGGGCCGGGCATGATGCCGGCCTCGCTATCCGCGTTCGCCTTGATCATCACCATGAAGCGCATCGGGTGCCTCCTTCATCTCCTGCCGCCGGCGTCTCCCGGCTGCCCCGTCGTCATCTAGTCGACTGGGCCAGGTCGAATTCGACAGCAGGTCGAATCGAATATCCGATCGTCGTTTCAGCCGTGCCTCAGCGGTCTAGCTCGGCTAGCCTCCGCTGGAGGAAGCGGCGCTCGGGCTCCTGCTGGTTGAGGGCGAGGGCGCGCTCGTACGCGTCACGGGCGTCGGCGGT
>DAOKZM010000546.1:0-1938 GCA_035325665.1 Thermomicrobiales bacterium
CTACCTCAACGAGCCGGAACGCTACGCCCGCTGTTTCGCCCCCGGCTGGTACCTGACCGGCGACCTCGCCCGCCGCGACGCGGACGGCTACTTCTGGTTCATCGGGCGCGGCGACGACGTGATCAAGTCTTCCGGCCACCTGATTGGCCCGTTCGAGGTCGAGAGCACCCTGATGGGCCACCCAGCCGTCGTCGAGGCAGCGGTCATCGGCAAGCCCGACCCGATGGCCGGCGAGATCGTCAAGGCGTTCGTCGCACTGCGTCCAGGTTACGTCGCCAGCGACGATCTGGCGCTGGAGATCATCGGCCACGCGCGCCGCAGGCTCGGCGCGGTCGTCGCCCCCGAGGAGATCGCCTTCCTCGATACCCTGCCCCGCACTCGCAGCGGCAAGCTGATGCGCCGCCTGCTGAAGGCGCGCGAGCTCGGCCTCCCCGAGGGGGACACATCGACGCTGGAGGTGACGTCATGAGCGTTACGACCCGGACGAAAGCCGCCGCAGCCATCGACCGCGACCACGCCCTGGCGCTGCTCTACCAGATGCAGCGCATCCGGCGCTTCGAGGAGGCCTGCGCCGAACTGTATATGGCGCAGAAGATCAAGGGATTCATCCACCTCTACATCGGCGAGGAGGCGATCGCCGCCGGGGTGATGCCGGCCCTCGAGCCGCGCGACCGCGTCGTCGCGACCTATCGGGAGCACGGCCACGCGCTGGCCCGCGGCATCTCCGCCGGGGCCTGCATGGCCGAGATGTTCGGCAAGGAGGACGGCTGCAGCCGGGGTCGCGGCGGCTCGATGCACCTGTTCGACGCCGATACTCGGTTCTATGGCGGTAACGCCATCGTCGGCGGTGGGCTGCCGCTGGCCGTCGGGTTGGCGCTGGGCGACAAGATGCAGGGCATCGACGCCGTCACCGTCTGCTTCTTCGGCGACGGGGCAGTGGCGGAGGGGGAGTTCCACGAGTCGATGAACCTGGCCGCCCTCTGGAAACTGCCGGTCCTCTTCCTCTGCGAGAACAACCTCTATGGGATGGGGACGCACATCGAGCGCGCCCAGGCGCAACCGGACCTGACCGCAAAGGCGGCGAGCTATGGGATGCCGGCCGAGACGGTAGACGGGATGGATGTGCTGGCGGTCGAGGACGCCGCCCGGCGCGCCGTCGCGGCGATCCGGGCCGGTGATGGGCCGCGCTTCCTGGAGCTGGAGACCTATCGGTTCCGAGCCCACTCGCTCTACGACCCCGAGCTCTACCGCGACAAGGCCGAGGTCGAGGAGTGGAAGCAACGCGACCCGATCGCGACCTTCGCAGCGCGGCTGATCGAGGCCGGCGTCGCGACCGCTGCCGACGTCGAGCGGCTGGCCGGCGAGGCGGACGCCGCGATCACAGCGGCGATCGCCTTCGCGGAGGAGTCTGGCTGGGAGTCGGTCGAGCATCTCGATCGCTGGGTCTATTCGGAGGGGGGATAGTTATGAGCGCCACCGCGACCGACGTCGGGACCGTCCGGCTGACGTTCCGAGAAGCGGCGCGCGCGGGCATCCGCGACGCGATGCGCCGCGACGAGCGGGTGTTCCTGATGGGCGAGGATGTCGGGCGTTACGGCGGCTGCTTCGCTGTCAGCCTCGGGCTGCTGGAGGAGTTCGGCTCCGAGCGTATACGCGACACGCCACTCTCGGAATCGGCGTTCGTCGGCGCCGGGATCGGCGCGGCGCTGTCCGGCATGCGGCCGATCGTCGAGATCATGACCGTCAACTTCAGCATGCTTGCGCTGGACCAGATCCTCAACACCGCCGCCACGCTGCTCTACATGTCCGGCGGGCAATTCAACGTCCCGCTCGTCATCCGGATGGCGACCGGCGGCGGCCGCCAGCTCGCCGCCCAGCACTCCCACTCGCTCGAGGGCTGGTACGCTCACATTCCCGGCATCAAGATCCTCGCCCCGG
>DAOKZM010000547.1:0-1937 GCA_035325665.1 Thermomicrobiales bacterium
TCCTTCGCCTTTTGGACCACCTCAACGACGTCGTCGTGCTTGCGGATGTTGCCCGGGTTCAGCCGGAGGCCATGGATACCAGCGTCGAGTGCCTTGAGCGCCAGGGTGTGCTCGAAGTGGATGTCGGCGATGAGCGGAACAGGCGACCAGGGGACGATATCGGGAAGGGCCGCCGCCGCCTTTCGGTCGGGGACGGCGATGCGGACGATCTCGCACCCTGCCTCCGCCAGCTCGTTGATTTGGCGCAGGGTCGCCTGCGGGTCGCGGGTATCGGCAGTCGCCATCGACTGGACGACGACCGGCGCGCCGCCGCCGATCCGGACGCTACCGACCTGGACCGGACGGGTGAGACGGCGAGGGGCGAGGACTGTCACGCATTACCTCCTGGGTAGTGTCGAACGGTGTTGCCGGAGCCACGGCGGACGAGCCGCGACGAGGCGAGATCCGGCGCGACGATTCTATTCAAGGAACGAGCTTCCGCTGATGATGCGGTTGATGTCCACGAACGCGATGAGGAACATTGCAGTCAGCAGGAGCATCAGCCCGACGAAGTGGACGACGCCCTCCTTCTCGGGCGGCACGCGCTTCCCGCCGCGAAGCACCTCGATCAGGACGAACAGGAGTCGCCCGCCATCGAGTGCTGGAAGCGGCAGTAGGTTCAGGAGCGCGAGGTTGAGCGAGAGGATGATGGTCAGGTTGGTGAGCGTCACCCAGAGTGGCGTCGCGCTGCGACTGATGACTTCGGAGGTCAGTTGGCCCATGCCGATCGGTCCGGCGACGTCGCCAAGTGACGTGTCGCCGCGCACCAGGCTCATCAGGCCGGCGCCCATCTGGCGCATCGTCGAGACGAAGGTGCGGCCGGTCTCAACCGGAAGGTCGATCAGCCCGACGCGCTGGAAATGCAGTTGCTGGGTGAGGTCGGCCCCGAGTGGCTCGCGATCGACCGGCAGGTCGGCCGGCACGTCGAGGGCGAGCGTCACCGGCGCGCCAGCGCGCTCGACCTCGAGCTGGACAGTCTGACCGGCGTGGTTACGAAGCGCAAGGGCGTAGGAGAGATAGTCGACTACCGGTTGGCTATCGACTGCCTGGATCGTGTCGCCGGCCTGTAGACCAGCCTCGGCGGCAAGGCTGCCATCCGGCACGTCGTCGACGTGGATCGTCGCGAGCGGCGCCGCGCTGAGGGTGATGCCAGTGCGCCCCTGGCCGGCCGGCGGGTTCTCGCGCGGGGTGATGGTCGTCGTGACGGATTCGCCCTGGCGATCGAGGATGACGGTCGTTTCGCGGCCGGCGTTCTGCGAGGTAAGGCGCGAGACATCCTCGCTGTCCTCGACGTTCGTGCCATCGATCTGGACGAAGCGGTCGCCACTCTGCCAACCGGCGTCGCTGGCTGGCGATCCCGCGACGACGTCCACGACGTAGACGTTGTCGCTGCTGCGACCCTGGACGCCGATCAGGAGCGCCATCAGAACGATGGCGGTGATCAGGTTCATCGCCGAGCCGGCCACCAGGAAGCTCGCGCGCTGACCGGCGGACTTCGACTGCATACTGTCTGGCGCGGCGGATTTCCCGTCCTCACCGAGGACGCGGACGAACCCGCCGATCGGCAGAGCGTTGATCGAGTAGACGGTGTCGCCACGCTTGATGCCCCAGATGCGCGGCGGAAGTCCGAAGCCGAACTCCTCGACGCGCACGCCGGCACGCCGAGCCATCACGAAATGCCCAAGCTCGTGGACGAATATCAGGACGCAGAGAATCGGGACGATCCAAAGAGCGTTCAGGAAGGTCACAGCCTGCTCTCTACCCGGACGAGGGGCCCGTCGCTACTTGACAGTGGACCGGCGACGGTATAGCGAAAATCGTACCGTTCCAGAGAAGCCAGCGCAACGACGGCTCGTTACGACGGGGCGGAATCGGGCCGGGGCGCGGGGAGAGTTATG
>DAOKZM010000548.1:0-1926 GCA_035325665.1 Thermomicrobiales bacterium
ATGACCAACCGCCTCGGACCGGGCGCCTACCGCGCGCCGGGCAACCCGCAGGCCAGCTTCGCCGTCGAGTCGGTGATGGACGACCTGGCCGGGAAGCTCGACATCGACCCGATCGAGTTCCGGCTGAAGAACGTGCCGGTCGAGGGCGACCCGCGCCCGGACGGCAAGGCCTGGCCGGTGATCGGTCTGAAGGACTGCCTGCTGCGGCTGAAGGACCACCCGCTCTGGACGCAACGTGGCGAGGCGCCAGCCGCCGACGGGCGCTACCGAGAAGGGGTCGGCGTGGCGGTCGGCGGCTGGCGCGGCGGCCTGGAGCCGGCCGCGGCGCTCTGCCACGTCGATGCGTCCGGCGTGATCAACGTCGTCGTCGGCGCGGTCGACCTCAGCGGCACGTTCACGACGTTCCGCATGATCGTCGCCGAGACGATCGGGGTGAACTACGACCTCGTCCGCGTTGTCGGCTCGGACAGCTCCAACGCTCCCTACTCCGGCGGCAGCGGCGGCAGCAAGATCATCTACACTGTCGGCCAGGCGGTGATGCGCGCGGCGGAGGATGCCAAGGGGCAGATCCTTGAGCTGGCCAGTGAGCTGCTGGAGGCCGCGCCACACGACCTGGAGATCGCTGGTGACCGGGTGCGTGTCAAAGGCACCGCCGGTGATCCAGCGCACGAGCTGACGATCGCGAAGATCGCCTCGCTCACCAGCGGCTTCGGCGCCCGCTACGCGCCGGTCTCCGGCCGCGGCGCCGGCGCGCAGACGGCCAACGCGCCCGGCTTCTCGGCGCACCTGGCACGTGTCCGCGTCGACGTCGAGACCGGTGTTGTCACACTGCTCGACTACGTCGCGACTCAGGACGTCGGCCGCGCCCTGAACCCGGCCGCCGTCGAGGGCCAGATGCTCGGGGCCGTCGTCCAGGGCATCGGCTGGGGACTCTACGAGCAGCTCGTCCACGACGCCGACGGCCAGGTGCTCAGCAGCACGCTGATGGAGTACGCCCTGCCGCACGCCGACGCGGTGCCGCACGTCGAGACCGTCCTCGTCGAGGTGCCGTCGCCCGACGGCCCCTTCGGCGCGCGCGGTGTCGGCGAGCCGCCAGTGATCCCGGTCGCCGGGGCGATCGCCAACGCGATCCACGACGCCACCGGCGTCCGGCCTACCGCGATCCCGATGACCGCCGAGCGGCTCTGGCGGGCGATCAATGACGGGACGGAGTCCTAGAAGACGAAGGGACGGCGACCGGCATGGGCATTGAGGCGGTCTTCGCGCGGGCGCCGGGCCAGGCATATCCGACGGCAGTCCGCGGCGAAGGGTGCTACCTGTGGGACGCCGACGGTCGGCGCTACCTCGACGGCGCCTCGGGCGCGCTGGTGGCCAACATCGGCCACGGCCGCGCGGAGGTTGCCCGCGTCGCCGCCGAGCAGATCGGCCGGCTGCAGTACGTCCACGGCTCGCAGTTCCTCAGCGAGCCATTGGTACGCTGTGCCGAGCGGGTCGTCGCGCTTGCCCCGGGCGACCCGGCCGACTGGGTCTTCTTCCCGACCTCCGGCGGCAGCGAGGCCACCGAGAGCGCCTTGAAACTGGCCCGCCAGTATCACGTCGAGCGCGGCGAGGCGGGGCGCTACCGGACGATCTCGCGCTGGACGAGCTACCACGGCGCCAGCCTCGGCGCGCTGGCCGTCTCGGGGATCCACCAGCGCCGGGCGATCTACGAGCCGCTGGTCAACGCCGACGCCTTCCCGCACATCCCCAAGCCCGACCCGTCCATGGACGGAGCAGCCGATGCCGCCCGGCTGGCCGACGCGATCGCCGCGCTCGACCCGGCGACCGTCTCGGCCTTCATTGCCGAGCCGATCATCGGCGCGGCCGACGCGGCGCTGGCCCCGGGGCCCGGCTACTACGAGGCGATTCGCCGGACCTGCGACGAGG
>DAOKZM010000549.1:0-1914 GCA_035325665.1 Thermomicrobiales bacterium
CGCCACGACCTCGTCGGGGTTCGTCGCCGCGGCGTCGAATGTCGCGACGCGACGGCCCAGGCGCAACACGACGATCCGGTCGGCCACCGCGAACACGTCGGCCAGGTTGTGGCTGATGACGACCACGCCCAGCCCCCGGTCGCGGAGGCGCCGGATGAGGGCCAGCACCTGGCGCGTCTGGGCTACCCCCAGCGCGGCGGTCGGCTCGTCGAGGATCACGACCTTCGAGTTCCACATCACGGCCCGGGCAATCGCCACCGACTGCCGCTGGCCGCCCGAGAGCGTGGCGACCGGCCGGCGAATGGACGGAATCGTCACGTTCAGGCTTTGCAGAACGTCGCTGGCACGCTCCTCCATAGCAATCTCGTCCAGCGGCTGGATGATGCCGGGTACCCAGCGCGTGATGGACTCCCGCCCGAGGAACAGGTTCGCGACAACGTCGAGATTGTCGCAGAGTGCGAGATCCTGATAGACCGTCTCGATGCCGAGACGGGTGGCGTCGCGCGGACGACTGACCGTGACGTCACGGCCCTCGAAGACGTAACGCCCGGTGTCTGCCGTGATCGTGCCGGCGATGACCTTGATGAGCGTTGACTTGCCGGCGCCGTTGTCACCGACGAGGGCAACAACCTCGCCGGGGAACACCTCGAAGTCCACGTCGTGCAGGGCTTCGACCGCGCCGAAACGCTTGCTGATGCCGTGGACTTCGAGTACCGGCGCGCTGCTTGTGGTGGGATCGGCCATGGGGCATCCCTACGTTTGCTATGGCATGTGGGGCAGTCCGCGACAAGAGCCGCAGAACTGCCCCTCCTTACCCGCGACGGCGGCGCGCTATTGCGTCAGCCCTGCCGTCTCACATGCGCTTGCATACTCCGGCGTGCAGATCTGGTCAGCCGTCCAGAAGCCGTCGGCGACGACCGTGTCCGCAACGTTGTCAGCCGTCACGGCAACCGGCGTCAGCAGGACGGCCGGCACCTGCGCCGAGTTGTTGTCGGCCGTATTGCCGCTCGTGAGATCTTCCGGCACCGGATTGCCGGTCAGCAGGTAGAAGGCGAGATCGGCCGCGACCTCCGCCTCGGGCCGAATGGCCTTGTAGACGGTCATGTACTGCTCACCGGCGATGATGCGCTGAATTGCTGCCAGCTCGGCATCCTGCCCGGTAACCGGCGGCAGGTCGGTGATCCCGGCATCCTTCATTGCGGCGATGGCGCCGCTTGCCGTTCCGTCATTGGCGGGGTAGACACCATCGACGTCGTTGCCGAGCGCCGTCAGAGCCTGCTGCATCTCGTACTGCGCCTGGTCAGGGCTCCAATCCGGCGTGTCGTACTCCAGCGCAATCGTGAGCTGCCCCTGCTCGACCAGCGGGTCGAAGACGCTGTGGGCGCCCGCCTTGAACTGGCTGGCGTTGTTGTCGGTCGGTGAGCCGTTGATCATGACGATCTGCGGGTTGTCGATGCCCTGGAGCGCATCCACGAGCGTCTCGGCCTGAAGCTGGCCGACCCGGAAGTTGTCGAACGAGATGTAGTAGTCGACGTTCTCGGAGTTGAGGATCAGGCGGTCGTAGGCGATAACCGGCACACCCTGAGCCGCCGCACGGTCGGCGATGACCGCAGCGGACGCCGAGTCGACCGGGTCAAGGACGAGTACCTGGGCGCCGTTGGTCAGCGCGGCCTCAGCCTGCTGCTGCTGCGCGGCGGCGTCCTGATTGGCGTTACTGTAGATGATCGAGCAGTTCGGGCACAGCTCCTTGAAGCGCGCCTCGAAGTAGGGGCGGTCGGCACTCTCGTAGCGCGTCGTCTTCGACTCGGGGAGCAGCAAGGCGATCGTACCCGATGCGTTGGGGTCCGGCGTCGCCCGCGTCATCCCGGCGGCTGCGGATTCACCGGCTGCTGTTGCGGTGCCTCGGCCGGCGGT
>DAOKZM010000550.1:0-1905 GCA_035325665.1 Thermomicrobiales bacterium
GATCGTGTTTCCGGAGCGGAATCGGACCGCTCTGGCTCCCGCGCGGAAGTACGCGCATCTGCTGCGGGACGGCGCCGCGATCCCGGCCGGGTACACCGAGACGACACGCGGTTGCCACCATACCTGCTTGCATTGCCCGGTCGTCCCCGTCTACCGCGGGCGGTTCTTCGCCATCCCGCGTGCGGTCGTGCTGGAGGACATCCGCCAGCAGGTCCGCCAGGGTGTCGGTCACATCACCTTCGGCGATCCCGACTTCCTGAACGGACCAACCCACGCGCTACGCGTCTGCCGCGCGTTGCACGCAGAGTTTCCCGACGTCACCTTTGATATGACGACGCGGATCGAGCACATCCTGGAACATCGGGACCTGTTCCCGGAGTTTGCGGCGCTCGGCTGCGTCTTCGTCGTCTCGGCCGTCGAGTCGGTTAGCGAGACCGTTCTCCATGAGATCGACAAGGGGCATACGAAGGCAGACGTGGTTGAGGCGCTGGCGATTCTGGAGGGCGCCGGGATCGCGATGCGACCTTCGTTGCTGCCCTTCACGCCCTGGACGACGCTCGATGACTACCTCGAGCTGCTGACGTTTATCGAGGATCATGACCTGATTGAAAACGTCGACCCGGTGCATCTCTCGATTCGCCTGCTCGTACCTCCGGGGTCGGCCCTGTTGGATCGGCCGGAGACGGCTACCTGGCTTGGCCCGCTGGACGAGGCGGCCTATACCTATCGCTGGACGAATCCTGATCCCCGCGTGGATGCGCTACAAGAGCAGGTAGCGAGGCTGGTCGAGGTGGCCGAAGCCGAAGGCGTCGCGCCACGCGAGGCGTTCGAGCGCATTAAGGCACTCGCCTGGGGCTTCAAAGGCGAACCGGCGCCGCCCGCGCGGCCCCCACATGGCGAGCGCCAGCGGCCACCACGCCTTACCGAATCATGGTTCTGCTGAGCAGAGCCGACTGCGAGCCAGTTGGGCTCGCGCTAACAAGGAAATCGGCAAGCTGGAACCTTGCGGGTTGAACGTTCCAGCGTACCCATCGATCAACCGATCTGAGCGTGTGTTCATAGCACGTTGCTCAGCGTTAGGTGCCGTGGCTTGCCTCGCGCACGGCCGTGAAAAAGAGCGCCGCGGTCTCGTCCCAGGTCGGTCGACCGGCAGCGCGTTGCCGGCCCGCCTCACCGAGGCGACGGCGAAGCGAGGGGTCGTCGGCGAGGCGTTGTAGCGCCGCCGCGAGTGCGGCAACATCGCCGGTCGGGACGATCAGCCCCTCGCGTTCGTGTGCCGCGAGGAACGGGAGATTGCCGGCTGCCCAGCCGACTACCGGTAGACCGGCCGCCATGGCCTCCCCATAGACCGTGCCGTACGGCTCCCTGGTGCTCGGGAGTACGAAGACGTCGGCGGCGGCGTAGAGCCGCGCGACCTCGGTCGTCGGCAGCGGACCATGGATGACAACCCTGCCGGCCAGGTCGGCGCGTTGCAGGCGTTCATGGATCCGACGCGCATAGCGAGGGTCCGCGTTGTCGTTGCCGACCAGGTGGAGCGTGGCCGTGTCCGCCGGCAAGCGGCTGAACGCTTCGACGAGGCTGTGGATGCCCTTGCGTTCGACCCAGTTGCCGACGGCGAGCAACGCGATGCGCCGACCCTGTCGCAGGTCGGGTAACGGGCCGTCAGGGCGGGGAGCAACGTCCCGTCCGGGCGGGACTACCCGAAGCCGATGGCGCGGTATACCGGCGGCGGCGAGCGATGCGGCCAACGCCTCGCTGGCGACGAGCAAGATCGGCGTGTAGCGGTAGGTCCAGCGGTCCAGCAGCGCCTGGATTGCGCGGCGCAGTCCCCCGGCATCGATTCCGCCCGGCGGCTGGTGCAGCATCCCGACGAGTGGAACGCCGGGATGTCTCATGGCGAGTGAC
>DAOKZM010000551.1:0-1840 GCA_035325665.1 Thermomicrobiales bacterium
CGAGGAGTTCCTCGGAGGCGCGCAGATTAACTACGAGCGACGCGACTTCTTTCGCGACCGGCTTACGGTTGACGAGCTTCGCTCGATCCTGGCTACCGCGGGTGTCCGGCCCGGCGATATCCTCTCGCGACGCTCGCGTGTCTACCAGGCGAGGCGCGGCGAAATCGATGCGATGAGCGACGACGAGCTACTCGTCGAGATGGTCCGCGAGCCAACGCTGATTCGCCGGCCGCTGATCCTCGACGGTGACCGGCTGATCGTCGGCTACGACAAGAAGGCTCTGGCGGCACTCGCCGGGGATGAGACAGGGACGGGATAACAGACGATGCTGCGATTAGGCGCCCACATGTCGATCGCCGGTGGCTTCGATAAGGCGGTCGAGCGAGCGAAGGCCGTCGACTCGGACGCGCTGCAGATCTTCACCAAGAACCAGAACCAGTGGCGCGCCAGGCCGATCGCCGACGACGAGGTCGTCCGCTTCAAGGCCGCGCTCGACGAGCACCAGATCGGTCCGGTCGTCGCCCACGACTCTTACCTTATCAACCTCGCTTCGCCGAAGGATGATCTCTGGGAGAAGTCGATCGCCGCGTTCCGCGAAGAGCTGGAGCGCTGTGAGCTTCTCGGCGTCCCGTTTCTCGTCACCCACCCCGGCTCCCATACCGGAAGCGGGACGGAGGCGGGCATAGCGCGTGTCATCGACGCGCTCGACCGCATTCACTCAGACATGCCGGGGCTGACGGTCGTGACGCTGCTCGAGACGACGGCCGGCCAAGGCTCGAACCTCGGCTCGACCTTCGAGGAGCTTAAGGCGATGCTGGACGGGGTAAAGCAGCCGGAGCGCGTTGCCGTCTGCCTCGACACCTGTCACATCTTCGTCGCCGGGTACGATATCGGCTCGCCCGAGGCTTACGCCGAAACGATGGATGCGTTCGACCGGCTGCTCGGCATCGACAAGATCGAGGCGTTGCACTTCAACGACGCCAAGCAGCCGCTCGGCTCGAAGAAGGACCGGCACCACCTGATCGGTCACGGCCACATCGGCATCGCCGGGTTCTGGAACTTCATGAACGACGAGCGGCTGCGTGGCAAGCCAGCACTGCTCGAGACGGAGAAGGGCGATGACCTCGCCGAGGACCGCGAAGCCATCACCATCCTGCGGGCGCAGATTGGGGCGCCCTGCCCGCCCCTAGCCGCTACGACAGTCGGTTGACCACGAGCAGGCGGGTCTCGGTCATGTCCTCGATCGCATAACGGACGCCCTCGCGGCTGAGGCCGGAGTCCTTCACGCCGCCATACGGCATGTGGTCGATCCGGTAGACCGGGATGTCGTTCAGGATCACCCCGCCGACGTCCAGCCGGTCGAACGCCTGGAACGCGTGCTCGACGTCGTTGGTGAAGACGCCGGCCTGCAGACCGAAAACGGAGTCGTTGGCCTGGTCCAGTGCGTCCTCGAAACTCTCGACTGGGAATACCGTGACGATCGGCGCGAACGCCTCGCGCGAGCAGACGAAGGACTCCTTTGACGCATCGACGATCACCGTCGGCTCGTAGAAGCGGCCGGTGGCCTTGCCGCCGGTGAGGAGCGTTGCGCCCTCGTCCACGGCCGCCCGGACCCACTCGTCGATCCGGTTCACCGCCTTGGCGTCGATCAGCGGGCCGAGCTCCGTGTCGGGGTCGAGCGGGTCGCCGATCTTGATTGTCTGGACTGCGGCGACGAGCTCGTCGCAGAACGCGCCGTAGGTGTCGCGGTGGACGTAGACACGCTGGACCGGGATGCACACCTGGCCGGAATGCGCGCCTGCCCCGGCGCGCACGCGCTGGGCGGCCAGCGCGACGTCGG
>DAOKZM010000552.1:0-1826 GCA_035325665.1 Thermomicrobiales bacterium
CGCTCCTTGATCGTCAGCACCTGGCCACGGACGACGCGGGGGAAGTTCGGCACGGCCCAGATCGCGACGGCGATCGTCGTCTTCCAGACACCGGCGCCGAGCGCGGCGACGACGGCAATGGCCAGCAGCAGGTACGGGAACGCCAGCAGGATATCCATCAGGCGCATCAGCACCTCGTCCACCCAGCCGCCGAGGAAGCCGGAGATCAGCCCGATCGCGCCGCCGATGACCGTCGCCGTGCCGACAGCCAGCACCGCGACCATGAGCGCCACCCGACTGCCATAGATCAGGCGGCTGAGGATATCGCGGCCCAGCTCGTCGGCGCCGAGTAGGTACTCGCTCGACGGTCTGGCCCGCTTGTCGTCGAGGACGGCCGCGGCCGGGTCTTTCGGTGCCAGGATCGGCGCGGCAATCGCGGTGAACACCAGCAGCCCGACGATGATCAGACCGGCCAGCGCTAGCTTGTTGCGGGCGAAACGACGCCAGGCGTCGCGCATCGGCGAGCGCGGATGGGTCGTCGCCATCTCGTTGGCTAGCTCAGTCATAGTGGATCCGCGGGTCGATGTAGGCGTACGACAGGTCGATCAGCAGGTTGATGAACACGAACGCCATCGCGAACGTCAGCACCGCGCCCTGGACCAGGACGTAGTCGCGGGCGAAGATGCCGCGCACCGTCAGACGGCCCAATCCCGGCCAGGAGAAGACGGTCTCGGTCAGGACCGCCCCGCCGAGGAGCTGGCCGAACTGCAGGCCGACGACACTCATCACCGGGATCATCGCGTTGCGCAGCGCGTGGCCGGTGATGACCTTTGCGCCCTTGAGGCCCTTCGCCCGCGCGGTGCGGATGAAGTCCTCACCCATGACCTCCAGCAGGCTCGACCGGGTCATGCGCGAGAGGACGCCGATCGACGGTGTGGCCAGCGCGACGGCCGGCAGGACGTAGTGTCGGGCGGAGCCGGTCCCCCCGACCGGGAACAGCCGGAAGTAGTAGGCGAAGGCATAGAGCAGCACGAGACCGAGCCAGAAGATCGGCATCGACAGCCCGATCAGGGCGACGACCCGGGCGACGGTGTCGATCAGGCCGTAGGGCCGGATTGCCGAGATGATGCCGACGGTGATGCCGACGACGATCGCCAGCGCCATGGCCGCGATGGCCAGCAGCAGCGTGTTCGGCCAGACATCGGCGATCTCGGCCAGGACGGAGCGGTTGGTCTGGATCGAGCGGCCCAAGTCGCCGGTCAGCACGTTGCCGACGTACTTCACGTAGCGCACCGGGAACGGCTGATCGAGGCCGAGGTGGGCGCGCAGCGCCTCGACCTGCTCCTGGCGAGCATTCTCCCCGAGCATGATCGCGACCGGGTCGCCGGGGATCAGCTCGATCGTCAGCATCGTGACGAAGATGACTCCTAGCAACACCGGCACGAGGCCGATGAGTCGACGGATGACATACCTGCGCACACGCCCCCCTCGTGGATGCGCCGGAGGGCCGGCCCGGCGGGCCGGCCCTGTGCCTTACCTAGGACTTGTCCAGCGAGACCGTATCGAGCCACAGGTAGTAGTCGATCGGGTGGATCTCGAACCCCTTGACGTAGTTGCCGGTGATCACGCTCTCGACCGAGTTGTAGATCGGCGCCCAGACGGCGTCCTCGCCGAGGATGTCGAGCATCTGGCCGTAGAGATTCGTGCGCTCGTCCTGGTCGGTCGAGACCTGCGCCTGGTGGGCCAGGTCGTCGAACTCCGGGTTGGTGTAGTGGTGCGAGTTCCAGCCGGCCGGCGGCGTGTTCTCGCTGCCGAAGAGCGGGGCCAACGTGTAGTCCGCGTCGCCG
>DAOKZM010000553.1:0-1809 GCA_035325665.1 Thermomicrobiales bacterium
TGGCGCTGCTGCGCGGCGGCGCACTCGAAGACCTGCCCGGTCACCGGCGAGACGACCCACGTCTCGCTCGGCGACGGCTCGGCGCCTCACGGCGTCATCGTCGGGCCGGACGGCGCCCCGTGGGTCACCGACAGCGGCCTCAACGCCATCGTCCGCGTCGACCCTGCCAGCCTGGAGATGCGCGTCTACCCACTGCCGGCCGACCGCGGCGGGGCCAACCTCAACACCGCGACGTTCGACGGAGGCGGAATCCTCTGGTTCACCGGCCAGAACGGCGTCTACGGCCGGCTCGACCCGGCCAGCGGCGCGCTGGAGGTGTTCGACGCGCCGGGCGGCCGCGGGTCATACGGCATCGCGACGGCCCCGGACGGCGCTGTCTATTACGCCTCGCTGGCGGGCAGCCACATCGCGCGGATCGACTCAGTCAACGGGTCGGCCGAGGTTATCGAGCCGCCGACACCGGAGCAGGGCGCGCGGCGCGTCTGGGCGGATTCGCAGGGTCGCATCTGGGTCAGCGAGTGGAACGTGGGCCAGGTCGGCGTCTACGACCCCACCAGCGGCGACTGGCGCGAGTGGCCGCTACCCGGTGACGCGCCGCGCGCCTATGCCATCTACGTGGACGACCGCGACGGCGTCTGGCTGAGCGGCTTCGGGGCCAACGCGCTGGCGCGCTTCGACGCGACGACCGAGGCGTTCGAGACGTTCCCGCTGCCCAGCGCGCCGGCCAACATCCGCCAGATCCTCGGCCGGCCCGGCGAGGTCTGGGGGGCCGAGTCGGGAGTGGATAAGCTCGTCGTCCTGCGGCATCCATAGCACGGCCGCTGGCGCGATGCGAGATAATGCGCGGTGTCTTCTTAACGCGCGCACCGGAGGGGTCTCGCCGATGTCGCATCATTCCGGACCGGCGGACTCCGGCGTCGTCGAGGTGGACGGCGCGGCGCTCGCGTACGAGCGGGCGGGCCAGGGGCCGCCCGTCGTCCTGCTGCACGCCGGTATCGCCGACCGGCGGATGTGGGACGCGCAGATCCCGGCGCTGGTCGCGCAGCACACGGTCGTCCGCTACGATCTGCGCGGGTTCGGCGCGTCGCCGATGCCCGATCTGCCCTTCGCCCACCACGACGACCTGGCCGGACTGCTCGCGGCGCTCGACATCGAGCGGGCCAGTCTCGTCGGCTGCTCCTTCGGCGGGCGGGTCGCGATCGACACCGCGATCGCCCATCCCGCCCGCGTCGAGCGGCTAGCGCTGATCAACCCGGCGCTGGGCGGCTTTCCGTGGCCCGAGGAGCTGAACGCGGGGGAGGAGGAGATCGAGGCGGCGTTCCTGGCCGGTGACTTCGACCGCGCCGCCGAGGTCGACCTGCGCACGTGGGTCGATGGCCCGCAGCGCCGGCCGGAGGACGTCGATCCGGCGGTACGCGAGCGAGCCCGCGAGATGGCAAGGCACGTCTACGCGGTCGCCGTCGATGCCGGCCAGCCCCGGCCCCTCGACCCGCCGGCCATCGAGCGGTTGGGGGAGGTGCACGTCCCGGCGCTCGTTGTCCCCGGCGCGCTGGCCCAGCCGATAATGCGGGAGATCGCCGCGCTGCTCGGCGAACGCGTCGCCGGGGCGCGGGTCGTCATCCTGTCCGGCGTCGCCCACCTGGCGAACCTGGAGGCGCCAGATGCGGTGAACCGGCTGCTGCTGGACTTCCTCGACGGCGGGGAGACCGATGGACAGGGTTGAGCTGCGCGGCCGGGTTGACTTCGTTGCCATCGTGCCCTTCCGTTCCTGATCGCGACGAGCCGATGGGTGTACACGACCCATCGGCT
>DAOKZM010000554.1:0-1806 GCA_035325665.1 Thermomicrobiales bacterium
CGAGGCGCTGGACAAGATCATCCTCGGGACGGTCCGCGGGATGCTGATGAACGATCGCGAGAAGCTCGTGGTGGCATACCACGAGGCCGGCCATGCGATCGTGGCGCACTTCTCGCCGGGGTCGGACCCGCTGCGGAAGGTGTCGATCGTGCCGCGGGGCCGGGCGCTGGGCGTGACGATCCAGACGCCCAACGAGGACCGTTACAACTACTCGCGGCAGTACCTGCTGGCCCGGCTGTCGGTCATGATGGGCGGCCGGGCGGCTGAGATCATCACGTTCGACGAGGTGACCACCGGCGCGCAGAACGACCTCAAGGAGGCGACCGAGCTGGCGCGGCGAATGGTCGGGCTATGGGGCATGAGCGAGGAGATCGGGCCGATCTATCTCGGCACGGGCGAGCAGCACGTCTTCCTCGGGCGCGAGCTGACCCAGGAGCGTGAGATGAGCGACAACACGCTCGACCGCGCCGATGAGGCGGTGCACCGGCTGGTTAACGCGGCGCTGGACGGAGCAATCGCGATGCTGAAGGAGCATCAGTCGGCGCTCGACGACCTGGCGCAGTTGTTGATCGAGGAAGAGACGATCGACGAGGAGGCGCTGACGAAGCTGCTCGGAGTGCCGCCGGTGCCGGCCGAGGTGGCGGCGATGGAGGCGGTCGAGCTCGAGTAGCGGTGTGTGGGACGCGGGGCGTGGGACGTGGGACGCGATGGTAGATTCGTCGGTACCCTCTTGACCCCGCTTGCGCGTCTCGAGCGAGCGGGACCTGTCAGGCCCTGTGGCGATTGCATGATCCGCCTTGTCTGCGGTTCGCGTGACCGAGCGGATGACCGGGCGGTAGAGTGGGGGATCGGCGTTTCTGGTATAGTCCGCGTGGCGCAGTTGCTCGTTTTCGCGACATCGTTGCCCGCTGTGTTGTGGGGGTGGAAGTAAGCCGTGAGTAGCGCAAGCCTGGAATCGGGCGCGCCTGCGCTTGGGCGCGACATCGCTCTGGTCTTTCCCGGACAGGGGAGCCAGTTCGTTGGCATGGGCCAACGGCTGCACGGCGCGTCGGATACGGCGCGGCGCATCTTCCGGCAGGCCGATGAGGCCCTGGGCTTCTCGCTCTCCCGACTCTGCTTCGAGGGCCCTGCCGACGAGCTGGAGGACACCTACAACTCCCAGCCGGCTATCCTGACCGTCAGCTACGCGGCGCTCGAGGCGCTGCGCGAGCGCCTGGGCCACCTGGGCCAGGCGCTGTCGCCAGCGGCTGTCGCGGGGCACTCCCTCGGCGAGTACACGGCGCTCGTCTCGGCCGGTGTCATCGACTTCGGCGACGCGCTGCACCTGGTGCGCGAGCGTGGGCGGCTGATGAAGGAGGCCGGGACCGAGCGACCGGGCGGGATGGCGGCCGTCATCGGGCTGTCGAACGAGCAGCTCGAGGCGGTCTGCGCCGAGGCCTCTCGCGACGGCGGGATCGTCGTCGTAGCCAACGACAATTGCCCGGGCCAGACGGTCATCTCCGGTGAGGTCGAAGCGCTCGAGCGGGCGATGGCGCTGGCGAGCGCGGCCGGGGCGAAGCGGGTGGTGCGGCTGGGGATCAGCATCGCGTCGCACTCGCCGCTGATGGAGCGCGCGGGCCAGCAGCTCTCCGACCTGGTCCAAAAGGTCAGCTTCCGCGAGCCGGTGACGCCGATCGTCTCCAACATCTCCGGGCGCTTCATCACGTCGGTAGACGACCTGAAGAAGAACGTCGGCCAGCATATGGTCCGTCCGGTGATGTGGTCCGGCTCGGTGCGCGAGATGGTCGACCACGGCGTCGATACGTT
>DAOKZM010000555.1:0-237 GCA_035325665.1 Thermomicrobiales bacterium
GTCACCAGTCACGAGTGAACGGGACGGGTCACTCCGGAGCCACGTCGACGTTGCTCGCCGCCTCCATTGCGACGCTTTCCGTCCGACTCGCGACTCCTGACTCGCGACTCCTGACCCACAAGAGCGGTTTTCCTTCCGCCGCCGCCCGGGTTGCGCACGCGCAGCCGCAGCACGTCCGGCCGCGCGTAGTGACCGACGGGGTCGAAATCGAACTTCGCGGCGGCGAGCGCGGCGGGG
>DAOKZM010000555.1:247-1132 GCA_035325665.1 Thermomicrobiales bacterium
GCCAGGTCGTCGCGGTCGAGGTCGGCGTAGAGGATGCCCTCCTCGCCGTAGAGCGGGCCGGCCAGGTACTCGCCAAGGGGAGACACGACCGCGCTGCCGCCGCGGCACATCACCTCCGGCGACTGCTCCAGGTCACTCAGCGCCTCCGGTCCCAGGTCGGACGGGTACATGCTTTTCGTCACGTACTGGTTACAGGCCAGCACGAAGCAACGGCCCTCCAGCGCGACGTGGCGCATCGTCGCCTGCCAGCCGTCGCGGGCGTCGGCGGTCGGCGCCAGGTAGAGCTCGACCCCCTTCTGATAGAGGACGGCTCGCGCCAGCGGCATGTAGTTCTCCCAGCAGATCAGCCCGCCGACCCGGCCGAGCGCGGTGTCGAGGACTGGCAGCGTGCTGCCGTCCCCCTCGCCCCAGATCAGCCGCTCGGAGGCGGTCGGCTTCAGCTTGCGGTGCTTGCCGAGGATCGCGCCATCCGGCCCGAAGTAGAGCAGCGTGCAATAGAGCGTCCCACCGGCCGGCTCGCGCTCGATCACGCCGATCGCCAGCCAGACCCCCGCCTCGCGCGCCGCCGCACCGAGGCGCTCGGTCGTCGGAGAGGGGATCTCGACGGCATTGTTGAGATAGCGCGCGTAGAGCCGCCGCCCCTCGTCGCTGCGGCTGCCGACGACCGCGCCGAAGCTTAGGCCGCGCGGGTAGGCCGGCACGAACGCCTCGGGAAAGACGACCAGCTTCGCCCCGCCGGCCGCCGCCTCGGCGACCAGCCCGGCCGCCTTCTCGACCGTCGCCTCGCGGTCGAACAGCACCGGCGCCGCCTGGACCACGGCGACACGCACCGGCCCGGATGATTCAGGCATCGTCCCACGCTCCGTTCACTCGTCAGCCGCCAGT
>DAOKZM010000555.1:1142-1804 GCA_035325665.1 Thermomicrobiales bacterium
CGAGACACAACCCAGGATCGTTGCCCACAGCCACGCTCGACGCCGCCCCGTGAGATCTGGCGAGCCGGCGAGCGTCGCCGTTGCCGGACGGCGCGACGACGACTCACCGCGGAATTGGCGAACTCCGCTCTGGAGGGATCATTCGGTATGCCGCCAACAACGCGAGCCGAAAGGCTCGATCGCTACACGACGTGCGTGGATGCGTGCACCAGCCCATGTAGCCGGTGATCCTGAGCGTAGACGTCCCAGCGCGCCAGCATCACCCCGAGCATGGCCGGCAGCATCAGAAGGTGGCCGCCAGTCAACAGGGCATCGGCTTCGATCAAGCCAGTCCAGTACGGGCCGAGTAGCACCACAAACGGCAGGTACATGGCGGCCGCCATCTCTGCGATGTCGGTCCAACGATGGCGCCGATGGCGCATCCAGATGCCCATACCAGCAGACATGTTCGTCGCCCTGATCAGGGCGTGGATGTCGGCGTGCTCCAGGAGCTCGATGCAGCCCAGCAGGATCAGGAGTCCGGAGACGGCGAGACCGAAGAGCAACATGCCGGCTACCATGGAGCCAAGCATCTCAAAGACATGACGGACGAAGGCGCGTTTCGATGTGTGTGGTGTCGTTGGAGTCGTCGCGAAGATCGCGCGCATGTCGTCACCCCCCTT
>DAOKZM010000556.1:0-1792 GCA_035325665.1 Thermomicrobiales bacterium
CCGCGGACCGGTGAAACGATGCGCTCCAGTTCGTCGCCGAAGAGCGAGTCGATCGTTCCAACCACCGTTCCCTCCTCGACCAGGTCGTCGACCCCGACGTGCGCGTGGAACATTCCGGCGTGCCGCGAATAGAGCCACTCGAAGTTGGACAGCACCGTGATGTCATTGGCCGGCGCGACGTCGCGTTGGGCTATGCCCAGGTGGTTCAGCACGCGAGTCACGCCATCGGTGAGCAAGCGGACCGGCTCCTCCTCAAGCAGCCCCACCCCGCCGGCCTCGGCGATGAAGCCGGGTACGCCGCGGTCGGCGGCCGCGACGAAGCTCATCGAGCCCTTTGCCGGCTGGACCGGCCGGTCGATCACCAGTAGGTAAGGCAGCCCGAAGACCTCGGCCAGCTCGCGAGCTCTGGCATCGGCGGCGTCGTCGCTGCCACGGCAGATCGAGAACGGCGCCAGCGCCTCGACCATGTCGCCGCCATGCAGGTCGATGTAGGCGTCGGCGCGGGTGATGAATTCCTCGGTGACGGCATGGACGAGCTGCTCGGTGTAGCTGCCGCTCGGGTCGCCGGGGAACATCCGGTTCGGGTTGAGCCCATCGACCGGGCAGACGAACGGCGTCCGGCTCCAGAACGCCGGCAGGTTCACTACCGGCATCAGGACGATCGTGCCGGCCACCTCCGCGGCATCGATGGCCCGCGACAGCCGGACGACGGTCTCGATCGCGGGGTACTCACCTCCATGTACGCCCGCGCTGATGAAGATGGACGGTCCGGGGCGCGCTCCAGCGATGGAGACGACCGGCCAGCGCTGATCCTGCAGGGCAGCGCCGGGGAGCGCGACCTCGTGGCGTCTGGTCGCGCCAGGCTCCAGCGTCCCGAGGATCGGGAAGCGGTCCAGGTCGGTACGCGCAATATCCCTCGCGCTCATCGCGCCACCGTCGACTTTGTCACTTGCTGCTCTCCTCATAGAATCGTCGCGCCAGCGACTCGTAGTGGTCCTCCACCGTCCGTAGCGTGGAGTCGGAAATGCCGTCCGCGGCGCTCAACGCATCGACGATCGCCAGGTGGCGGTCGGCGATGACATCGGCGTCGAGCTCGATCAGGCGGATCGACAATGTGAGGATGACGCCGACGAGCGCGTTGATGCTTGACCAGACGTGCGAGATGAGCCGCTGGTTGGCGGTCTCCACGATCAGCTTGTGGAACGCGTGATCGAGCTCGATGAAGACGTCGGCGTCGTGCGGGTAAGTCAGCCTGCGCATGCCCTCGGTGATGTCGAGGAGCTTCCTGCGCAGTTCGGCCGAGATCGGGATATTCAGCTGTCTGAGACAGTGTGTCTCGAGCATCGCGTGCAGCTCGCAGACCTCGGCGGCGTCGCTTGGCGTCAGGCAGGCAACGCGGCTTCCACGGTGCGAGACCGACTCGATCAGGTACTCGCCCTCCAGCCGGCGGAACGCCTCGCGGACGGTACTCCGGCTGACCCCGAGCGTCTCGGCGAGCGCCACCTCGCCGAGACGCTGCCCCGGCGCCAGTTCGCCGATCATGATCTGCCGCCGGAGATGGCGGACAACCTGGTCCGTCAGGGTGCGGCCGTCGATCGGCAGCGCCTGGACTGTCGCGCTGATCCTGCTCATTGTCCCCACCACATTGTCCGATTGTCTGACAATATCACCTAGTGTAGACGCTTTGTGGCATGTGTCAAGCCGACCCGGCAGCGCCGGGGGCTGTGGTGACCTGAATCGGTAGGCCGGCAGCCCGAATGCTACCGCCGTCGCGAGGGTAATGGGCCGGGTT
>DAOKZM010000557.1:0-1782 GCA_035325665.1 Thermomicrobiales bacterium
CGAAGTAGAAGACGATGAAGACGATCACCATCGCCAGCAGCGCGCCCGCACTGTTGATCGCGCCCATCTTGACGAGGATGCTGCCGCTACGCCGCTCGGTCGTCAGGCTCATCCCCAACGCATACTGCGTCTGCAGCACCGTGTGATAGCCCATCGACGACAGCACCACCCACGGCGCGACCGTCCAGAACGAGTTCGACAGCCCGAACAGGATGTAGCCGATCGCCAGCACGACCAGCATCATCGATGTCAGACGCGGGATCGACATCCGGTAGAAGATCGCCGTCAGGAAGATCAGCAGGAAGCCCGGCACCTCGCGGATCGCCGTGATATAGCCAAACTGCGGCCCTTGTAGTCCGAGTACGTCCTCGAAATAGTTAGTTACAATGTTTTCTTGCATCGACATCGCCAGGCCGAAGCATAGCGACATGATCGCCAGCAGGAAGAAGCCGTGGCGCGCGGCTGGCGCTGAGAGTCCCGAGAATCGCCCGATCTGCTGCACGTTGACCTCGCTGCCAGGGGCTGACTGCCTGCCGTCGCTCCCCTGCCTACGCCGGGGGTGAAGCGTCAATGATACGCCTATTCGGCTGTGCCTGGTGCGCCGTAAGCGCCGGTCGGGCAGCCGTCGCTATCGCGCGCGCCCGATCCGGCCGGCCGGTTGACGTGCTGGCCACGCCCTGCGACTATCACCGCCACGAACACAACGAAGGGAGCCGAGGGGAATGTCGCTACGCCGCGTCGTTGCCGGTCTGTTGATCGCGGCCGTCGGGCTGTCACTCGCGCCGGCCGCCTCGGCCGAGCCGATCGAGCACACCGCGTTCGAACGCACCTGGGCGCGGACCGACATGCCGCTGGTGACGCGGCAGACCCTGCGCACCTGGATGTGGGGACCGGCCGCCGCCTCGACGCTGCTCAGCGAGCCGTACGCGAGCTCCCCCGGTGGGACGCGGATCGTCCAGTACTTCGACAAGTCGCGGATGGAGATCAACAACCGCGACGGAGACCGCGCCTCTCCGTGGTACGTCACCAACGGGCTGCTGGCCAGCGAGCTGATCAGCGGGCGGCTGGCGGTCGGTGACACCGCCTGGCTGGCGCGCGAGCCGGCCGTCGTCAACGTGGCCGGCGACCCCGACGACCCGGCCGGTCCGACCTACGCGACCTTCGCCGCCCTGCTTGGCGCGAGCCGGCCCACCCAGGGCGCGCCGATCGTCGCCACCCTCGCCCGCGACGGCAGCGTTGGCGCGAACCCCTGGCTGGCGCAGTGGGGCGCGACCGACGCGGAGTGGGTCGCGCTGACCGGCCACTGGGTCGCCAGCCCGTTCTGGGCGTTTATGCAGAGCCAGGGGGTCGTCTACGAGGGCGGCATCTACGCGTCCGAGCCGCTCTTCGAGAACCCGTACTACGCGACCGGTTACCCGATCACCGACGCCTACTGGGCCAACGTCCGCGTCGGCGGGACGGCATCCGACGTCCTCGTCCAGTGCTTCGAGCGCCGCTGCCTGACCTACACCCCGACCAACACGGCCGAGTGGCAGGTCGAGGCGGGCAACATCGGCCAGCACTACTACACCTGGCGCTACGACCAGGCTGGCGAGACGCCCGCGCCGGCCCGCATCGCCACCGGCGACCTGCGGATCGACTACATCCTGCCCGATCCGTCCTGGGAGGAGGGCGCCGAGCACGAATACGTCGTGATCCGCAACTACGACGAGGTGACGATCCACCTCAAAGGCTGGCTACTCCGCGACGAGTCCGGCACGACCTTCACCTTCCCCGACGTCT
>DAOKZM010000558.1:0-692 GCA_035325665.1 Thermomicrobiales bacterium
GCCCGCGACGCCGCCTGACGCCGACCGGGACGACGGGGGTAAGCCAACGACGCCGGGGATCTGTTCCCCGGCGTCGTTGCGTTTCTCGGTGCTCTCGCTGCCCGCGTGGTGCTACGCGCGCCTGTCGGCGGCGGCCGCGCCGAGCGGGGTGATGTCACCGAGCAGATCGTCGAGCGTGACCCCAGTCTCGATCTCGACCTCGAACGCGCGGGCAAAGGCGTCCAGAAGCGGCGGGATCGCCTCGGCACGGGCGACCGGCCGGCCCCGCTCCCGGGGGGGTTATGTGGCGCCGCGGTCCGGGATGCCGCACGGGATCATGTAATCGAAGTAGCGCAGGTCGGTGGCAACGTTGAGCGCGAAGCCGTGGTAGGTAATCCGCCTGCTGATCGCCACGCCGATGGCCGCAATCTTGTCGCGACCGAGCCAGACTCCCGGATGCGCCGGATCGACGCCGGCCTCCAGGCCGAACGCCGCGACGGCGTCGATGACGGTCCGCTCGATCCGCTCCACGAAGCGGCGAACCCGGCGCTCGGCGTGCCCGAGGTCCATGATGACGTAGCCGACGACCTGGCCCGGTCCGTGAAAGGTGATGTCGCCGCCGCGGTCGACGTCGTAGCGCGTCGCGCCGACCCGCTGGAGAAAGGCGTCATCGACGAGCAGGTTGCTCCAGTGGCCGCTGCGGCCGGTCGTGT
>DAOKZM010000558.1:702-1775 GCA_035325665.1 Thermomicrobiales bacterium
TGTAGGTCGGTGGATGCTCGACCAGGAGAAGGGTGTCGGGTACCTGCCCGGCTCGCCGCGCCTCGACGAGCCGGTGCTGGAGATCCCAGCAGGCGCCGTAGTCCCGCAGGCCGGCATCGACGACCTGCACCCGACCCCGGCTGGGCGGCAGATCGTGCTCTTGCATCGGTGAATCGCCCTCGCCTACCGCGCTACTCGGCGACCGCCGGATCGGAGCCGGCTGCCGCGCGCTTGGCCTCCTGCAGGCGCCGGAGCTTGAGCGCCTCGGCCTGATCGCCGGCATGGTACGAGGAGCGGACCATCGGGCCGGACTCAACGTGACCGAAGCCGATCTCGTAGCCGATGTCGCGCAGCTCAGCGAACTCGTCGAGCGTGTAGTAGCGGTCAAGCCGGGCGTGACGCTTCGACGGCGGCAGGTACTGGCCGATGGTCAGGATATCGACACCGTGGGCGTGGAGGTCACGCATGACCTCGACCAGCTCATCCTTGGTCTCGCCAAGCCCGACCATCACGCCGGACTTCGTGATCATGCCGGGGTCCATTTCCTTGACCTGCGTGAAGAGGTTGAGGCTCAGCTCGTAGTTGTCCCAGGGCTGGATCCGGCGGAAGAGCCGCGGCACCGTCTCGACGTTGTGGTTCAGGATGTCCGGACGGGCATCCACGACGAGCTTGAGCGCGTCCCAGTTGCCCTGGAAGTCGGGGATCAGCACCTCGACGCCGCAGTCCGGCAGGCGACGCCGGATCTCGCGGATCGTCTCGGCGAAGATGCTGGCACCGCCGTCGGCCAGGTCGTCGCGGTCGACCGAGGTGACGACGGCGAACTTCAGGCCCATCTTCTCGACGGCGTCGGCCACGCGGGCCGGCTCCTGGCGATCGACGAAGTTCGGCCGCCCCCAGGCGACGCTGCAGAAGCGGCAGGCGCGGGTGCACTCGTTGCCCAGGATCATGAAGGTTGCGGTGCGCTTCTCCCAGCACTCGTAGATGTTCGGGCAGCGCGCGTCTTCGCACACGGTGTTCAGCGCGTGGTCGCGCATGAGCTGCTTCAGCTCGATGTAGTTGTCGCCGTGCTGGCG
>DAOKZM010000559.1:0-1423 GCA_035325665.1 Thermomicrobiales bacterium
TCGGAGACGATGAAGCCACTCTCGGTCAGGACGAGCGAGTAGGGGTTGCTGTCGAGCGGACCACCGGCGGGATTGGCGTCCGTCTCATACTGGGAGACGTCGGCGATGCTACTCCAGTCGCCGCCGTCGCCGACGAGCGCGATGGTGCCGAAGCTGTTGGCCCACTCGCCGATCTGCGCCGCAACTCCGGCCCGCATCGCCGGATCGGCGCCGAGGCCGACCACGACGTAGACCTGGCCCATGTCGCCGACGACGACGTCCTGGGGACCGGTCGCGCCTTCGCCGAAGTTGAGCGACGGGAGGTCGGTCGCGACACGGGTCACCGTGCCGTCGCTAATCTCGGCCACCGAGCCGGTCTGCCCGAAGCAGATCTCGGCAGCCTCCTCGCCCTCTCCGAGGGTGAGACACTGGTCGCCGCCGGTGCCCGCCTCGGCGACGTAGATCGTGCCGTCCGACGTGACCGTCAGGCCGCGCGGGTCGTGGAGCCCGGTCGCGACGACTTCGGACTCAACCGGCGGCGCGAGCAGCTCGGCGCCGGCGCGGCGGAGCAGCACCTGCTGGCCGGCTGGGTTATCCGGGTGGTACTCGAAGACGGCGCGCTCGAACCACTGGGTCAGGACGGTGTCACCGTCGAGGTTGAGCTCCATCATCGGCTCGGAGAGCGGATAGCCGAACAGCATCAGCGACTCGCGGAACGAGATGCCCTCGTCACCGAAGTCGAGGCCGTGGCTGGACCAGTAGCCCCAGAACATCGGCGCGATCGCGTGGCCGGTCACCGCGAAGTAGTGCTCGGCGTCCGGGCTGGCGGTCGGGAACGTTCGCCAGTCGCGACCCTGCATGTCGAGGATCTGCGCGCCGAGGCGGCCGAAGAGGACTGCGTAGACGGTGCCGTGGTTCTCAGGATGCAGCTCGAAGCGCTGGCGCTCGAAGTACTGCACCAGGTAGGTCTGGCCGGTGTCGGGGTTCTTCTCCTCGAACGCGTCGGTCAGCGGATAGCCGAAGACCGGCAATCCACCGTTGGCGTTCCAGAACTCGAGAAACTCGCCGCAGATGCTGAAGCCGGTAACGTCGAACTCCTCGCAGTTCGCGCCCTGTGCCGCTGGTGTCTCAGCGGCGGCGACGAGCGGAAGGAGCACGCTCAGCAGCGACGTGGCTGCGATCATTGTTACGATTCGACGTAGCATGCATTACCCTTTCGTCCAGGAGACTTGGTCGCTATGCCCCAGGGGCCGCCCTCTGTCCCTTGCCAGTCCTCCCTCCCCACGAGCTACGCGCCAACGCTGGCGAACACAGGATGGATCCGCGGTAGTGTGCAATGGTTTCGCGTGCGCGTCGCTGTACGAACGGACGCGACTCCTGTCCATTCGTACAGGTCGCTGCCCAGCATTTCTACGCTACGCGGTGGCCACCGATCTGTCAATTG
>DAOKZM010000559.1:1464-1775 GCA_035325665.1 Thermomicrobiales bacterium
CACATGCCGATACAGGAACTAACTTGATAGACGATACATGGTCACTCTGCCGCGCGCAGGACCGCATTCGTGCGTGCCGGCGATGCGTCGAGTCGGGCTACATCGCGTCGGCCTGGCCGGTCTTCCATGGGTCGGCGTCCGCGCGGGTTATGGTCGTCGGGCAGGCGCCGGCCGAGGGGGCCGCCGAGCGGCCGTTGCCGTTCAGCGGCGGGTCGGGGCTGACGCTGCGCGGCTGGCTGGCGCGGGCCGGCTTTGACGACGGCGCGCTGCACGACCCGCGCCGCTTCTACCTGACGTCGCTGACGAAGTGC
>DAOKZM010000560.1:0-1766 GCA_035325665.1 Thermomicrobiales bacterium
GTCTACCAGGTCAACCCGAACTATGCCGAGATCGCTGGCCGGCCGGCCTGGCCGAGCCTGGCATCGCTGCCGGAGCCGCCGGACGCCGTAGCGATCGCGGTCCCGGCACGGGCGACTCCTCAGGTCGTCCGCGAGGCCATCGCCGCCGGAGCTGGCGGCGCGGTCGCATATGCGGCCGGCTTCGCCGAGCTCGGACCCGATGGACTGGCGCTGCAGGACGACGTTGCCGCGCTGGCGCGCGAGAGTGGCATCCCGATCATCGGCCCGAACTGCCTCGGCATCGTGAACTACACCGGCCGCGCGCCGCTCTGGGGGATCACGACCGGCACACGGCTCGAGCCGGGCGCGGTCGCGGTGGTCGGACAAAGCGGCAACATCGTTCTCTCGCTGATGTCCTCCAGCAGTTGTCCGCCCCTTGCCCATGCCGTCTCTTGCGGGAACCAGGCGGTCGTGGACGCGATCGAGGTAATCGACTTCTTCCTCGACGAACCGGAGGTCCGTACCGTCATCGCAGTACTGGAGAGCATTGGCGACATCGCTGCCTTCCGGCGCGTTGCCGCGCGGGCGGCCGAGCGCGAGGCGCCGATCATCGCGCTGAAGCTGGGCCGCTCGGAGCAGGGCAGCCGCGCGGCGATCGCCCACACCGGCTCGCTCACCGGCGCGGCGCACCTGGTGGACGCGCTGTTCCGTGAGTGCGGCGTGATCCGCGTTGACGACCTGGACGAGGCCGGCGCGACGGCTGCGCTGCTGGCGGGGAAGCGCCGCCCTGCCGGGCGCGGACTGGGTGTGACGGCCAGCTCGGGTGGGGAGTGCGGCCTCGTCTCCGACCTGGCGATCGAGGTTGGTCTGAGCCTGCCCGAATTGCCTGCGGCGCAGCGTGAGGTGGTTGCTCCGCTGTTGCCCCCGTTCGCCCGTCCGTCGAACCCGCTCGACATCACCGCCGTCGGCTGGGGCCACCGTGAGGTGTCGCGCGAGACGGTCCTCGCGCTGGCGGCGACGCCGGGGGTCGATCTCGTCGCCAGCGTCGGCCAGGCGTCAGCTTATGTCGGGCCGCTCGCAGACTACGGCTGGTTCCCGATGGTCGACGGCCTCGGCGATGCCGCCGCGGTCGCGCCGGTCCCGGTCGTGGTCGTCAGCACTGTGGCCGACGTTCAGCAGGAGCTGATTGACGCCCTGGCCGCGCACGGCATCCCGGTCCTGGCCGGGACGCGCACCGCGATGCGCGCGATGGCGAATGCCGGCCGCTACGCCGAGTGGCTGCGCGAGCGGCCGGTCCCGGTTATGCCGCCGCCGGTCAATGAGGCGCGCCGGACGAAGGCGCTGGCGCTCCTGCCGCCGCCCGGTTCGGGCGGAGTCTCCGAGACGATCAGCAAGGCGGTCGCGCGGCTGTACGGCATCCCCGTCCCCGACGGCGAGATGGCAACGACGGAGGATGGCGCCGTCAGGGTCGCTGGTGAGGTCGGGTATCCGGTCGTGCTGAAGATCGAGGCGGACGGGTTGCGCCACAAGACTGAAGCCGGCGGGGTCGCCGTCGGCATTGACGACGACAACGCGCTGCGGGTGGCGTACGCGGAGCTCGTGGCACGCGTCGTTGCCGCCGCGCCGGACGTCAGCATCCGCGGCGTCCGCGTCGAACGCATGGTGCGGGGCGGAGTTGAGCTGGTCGTCGGCGGGACGAACGATCCCATCTTCGGGCCGGTTGTCGTCGCTGGGATGGGCGGGGTCCTGGTCGAGTTGCTGCGCGATACGGTCCACCGGCTCGTCCC
>DAOKZM010000561.1:0-1037 GCA_035325665.1 Thermomicrobiales bacterium
ACGCGTATTCGCTATGCTCAGCAGGAGAGGGTGGTGTAGTGGCCGAGCGCGACTATGCGAAGTTCATCCGCCCGGACGGCAAGCTCTACGTGCGACGCATCCCGCGGCCCGTCTACGTCGAGATGGTGCGTGCTTACCAGCAACGTCCCGAGGTTGTCGAAGAAGTGTTCGAGCAGCTCTACTGGCGTTGGGATCTCGACCAGGCCGAGCAGAAGGCGGCCGCCGAGGGCCGCGACACCAACCGGGTCGAGCTGGCGCAGGAGCTCATCGCCGAGATGGCCGACGACGACTGGTGGAAGCTGACCGCGGCGTTCGAGGAGCACCTGATCGCCGGCTTTGCCAAAGAACCGGCGCGATGGGCGGAGTATCTGGATCCCGTTTACGACCTTCAGGAGGCCGAGGGCTGGCGGGATCGCCAATAGGGTCGGGCACGGTCGGCGCGGCTGAAGGGAGCGCGAATGAACGTCCAGCCGAACGGGATCGTCACGCTGACGACGGACCTGGGGACGGTCGACGGCTACGTCGCGGCGCTGAAGGGCGTGCTGCTCGGCGCGAACCGGCAGGCGACGCTCGTCGACGTCACGCACCACATCCCGAGCCGCGACGTGACCGAGGCAGCATTCCAGACGGCGATGGTCTGGTCGTCCTTTCCGCCAGGGACCGTCCATCTGTTCGTCGTCGATGCGGGCGTCGAGACGGATCACCGGGCGGTCGTCGCCGAGGCTGGCGGGCACTACTTTGTCGGCCCGGACAACGGGGTGCTGACACTGCTCGTCGCGAACCAGCCGGCCACCGCAGTTGTCGTGCTCGACCGGCCCGAGTTTTTTCGCGACGCGCCGGCCACGTTTCCCGGCCGCGACGTCTTCGCGCCCGTCGCCGGCCGCCTGTCGTCTGGCGCAACTCGCCTGAGCGATCTGGGAAGCGCCGTTGACCCGTCGTCGCTGAAGGCGCTGCCCTGGCAGGCGACGCAGGATAGCCCGGCCCGGGTCCACGCCCCCGTCGTCTCGATCGACAGGTTCGGCAACTGCCGGACGCTC
>DAOKZM010000561.1:1047-1762 GCA_035325665.1 Thermomicrobiales bacterium
CAAATTCCCTGGGACCTGTCGTCGGTCTTCGTGCGCTGTGGAGACGCGACCGTCCGGGGGATCCACCGATCTTACAAGGATGTCCCGGTCGGCAAGACGCTCGCGCTCTTCGGCAGCCACGGCGGGCTGGAGATCGCCGTCCGTGGCGGTAGCGCCGCCCAATCCTGGGAGATCGAACGGGGCGCCAGCGTCGTCGTCTCAACGGTTGACGACCCCGCCGGCTGAGCGCTCCGTGCTATACTGAGCCGTTGCTGTCACAGTACGAACGGACCCACAGGACGGTTTCATTCACGTGAGCAAACCGACGAGACCACGGACGAAGACGCAGCTGAATCGCGCGCAGCTCAAGGCGTACGAGGCGCGCCGCGCCGAAGAGGTGCAGCGGCAGCTCGAGAGCGAGGCGGCGGGCGAGATACCGGTCCGGCGGGCGGCGCTGACCGTCGCGGCGGCGCCGGTCCGCCGGCGGGGCATCTACGCGTTGAGTCAGGCGGAGGAGATGGCCATCATCCGCTCCGACCTCAAGCGGCTCCTGATGATCCTTGCGGTGCTGCTGGTCGTACTGGCGATCGCGACGGTCCTCCTCGGCTAGGATCGAAGGCAATCGAAACGGGGGCGCCCATCCGGCGCCCCCGTTTCGTGTGTTTGAATCGCCCTGTGGGGGCTAGCCCGGATTATTCATGAACGTCCCGGCCTGGCCGCGAGGAGTGCCCACAGC
>DAOKZM010000562.1:0-1756 GCA_035325665.1 Thermomicrobiales bacterium
CCGTCGAGGAGTTCGATGCGCTGCTGAAGGAGACGCCGAACGACGCTGAAGTGATCGCCGGTCGCGCCCAGGCCGCGCTGCTCGCCCGCAGCATGACCTTTGAGGCGCTTGCCATCGTCGCCCGCGCGGAGGAGTCGCTCCCGCCGGCGACAGCGGCTGCCGCGCCGCTGGAGGTCGATCCGGCCATCCAGGCGGTCTGGCAGACCGGCGACGGCGATGCCGTCGCGGCGGTCCGGCCGTGGCTGTGGGGCGAGAAGCCGCTGGCGATCGCGGTCGAGTACCAGCAGGATAGCCCGACCGGCCTGCGCTCGATGGTCTACTACGACAAGGGCCGGCTCGACATTCCCGACCCATCGAAGGACCCGGCCAACCCCTGGTACGTCGCCCCGGCGTCGCTGGTCCGCGAGATGCTGACCGGCGAGATCCCGTTCGGACCGAAGGTCGAGGTCGAGCGCGGCCGGGCGACGATCCCGGTCGTCGGCGACGCGGCCCAGCCGCAGGCGCTGACCTACGCGACGCTGTCGTCGCTGGCCTCGCTCGGGCCGGCGCCCGAGCCGCGCAGCGGCCTCGGGCTGGTTGAGCACGACACAAAGTCCCCGCGCGCCGCGACGCCGGGCGCGCTAGTGACGGCACTGGTCAGCCCGCAGGGGGTCGTGACGCTCGGCGCCGTTGCTGACTCGACCGTCAAGGTCGGCGGGTTCGACGCCGTCACCGCGCACAACATCGCCGAGCCGTTCGCCGCCTGGGTGGCCGGCCAGCCGTTCCCCGATCTCTACCTTCTGGGCCACCCGCTGACCGAGCCGTACTGGGTTGATACGACCATCGGTGGCCAGCCGGAGCGCGTGCTGATCCAGGCGTTCGAGCGCCGCGTCCTCGTCTACCGCCCGACGCAGCCGGAGGGCGCGCGGGTTGAGTCGACCGACGTCGGTCTGCACTACCGGCTATGGCGTAACCTGTCGCAACCGACCAACCCGTCGCTGGCGCCGCTGGCCGGCAGCATCCCGTTCGGCGAGGAGATCGTCGCGGCGGCGACGGCCAACCTGATCGACCCGTACCTGCTGGCCGCAATCTCGCAGGTTGCCTCCAACGGCAACCCGGAAGCGACGCTGAAGAACGGCGGCAAGGGCATTCTCGGCCTCCGGGCGGAGGCGGCGATCGAGCTTGGCGTGCCGGAGAAGTCGCAGGCCGAGAAGCTGGCTGAGGAGAAGGCGAAGGCCGAGGCGGCCGCCCGGACGACGGGCCCGAAGACGACGATGAAGACGACGTCGAAGACGACCCCGCCGGTGGCGGCCGCAACACCGACGGCGACGCCGGCGCCAGCCGCCAGCCAGAGCCAGACCACCACGCTGATCAACACCGAGGTCGCCGCCGCCGACGGCTCGATGACCCGGCTGCAGGTCTCCGACGAGGAGATCACGGTCAAGACCGTCATGGCCGACCCGGGGCTGAACGCCGCCTACGCCGCCCGCGACGTGGCGCGCTGGAACCCGCAGTCGCTCAACTTCGCCGACATCGTCGCCGACTACTACTCCGGCGGGAACCCGAACGATAGCGACCCGGCCCAGCAGTCGTTCGTCGACCAGGTCGTCACGATGCGCGACGAGCTGCTGGCGAAGTACCCGTCAGCGCCGATCACGCCGGCCCCTGGCTCGGAGGTCGGCCAGCTCCTCGGCGCCGGCCACTCGGCCTACTACTCGCCCAGCTACGACCGCGCCTGGTGGGAGCGGACGCTGCGGCTCTACGAGACCTGGAACCT
>DAOKZM010000563.1:0-1733 GCA_035325665.1 Thermomicrobiales bacterium
GGGCGGAGAGAGCGGTCCAGAGTCATCGGCGTAGCGCCACTGGTAGTAGTGCCGGCCGACGTTGCCCATCTCCACCTGCCAGCCGGCCGGGTTGGCCGGCGTGTAGGTCAGCACCCGGCGCTCGAACGGCTGGACCAGCACCCACTGCTCGACCCCGGCGACCGGCACCCAGGCCCAGGCCGCCTCGGCGATCGGGTAGCCGGTGGCGTAGTAGGGGTTGGCGAACAGCGCGCCGCGCGTCCGGTAGGTCCGCTCGACGATCGTCCCGCCGCTGGTGAGGTAGTCCCAGAAGACGCTGGCGACGCGGTGGCCGGTGAGGTCGGCCAGCGGACCGGCCGTGACGCCGTGGGAGTCGGCCACACAACAGCCGGTCGTGCCGTCGCGCGCGATCGTCCGCGCGATCGCCTCGCCCTCGCCGTAAGCCGGCCCGCCGAGCTGGCCGGCGAAGCTGGCGTAGGTCGGCGAGTTCGTGGCCAGCGGGTCGCCGGCGATGTTGACGCTGGCCGGCGCGCGCCGCTGCCATTGCTGGTCGCCGGTCTGCAGCGCCCCGGTGATCAGCTCGCGGGCCAGCAGCCCATTGGTGACGTACCAGAGGTCGGACGCATCGTGGGCCGGGTCGTTGATCTCCATCCGGCTCTTGTCGAAGTACTGCACCAGGCGAACCTCGCCAGGTGAATCGGCGTACGCCTCGCCGACCGGCCCGGTGAACGCCTCCGGTCCCCAGACCCAAGTGCGCGAGACGGCGGTCGCGGCGACCGGTTCATCGGTCCGCTCCCAGGTGCGCCTAAAGAACTCGTTGCCCGGCGTGGCGGCCAGCGCGGGGCGCGCAAGTGCGGCGGAGATCAGCACCGGTAGCAGCATCGCGACGGCGAGCAGCAGCCGGAAGACGGGTCTGGACGGCATGGAGCCGATCACCTCATACAGCGAGCGGACGACGGACGTCGCCCCACTGTAGCAGAGGGTATGCGACGGCGGCTCCCTTCAACGCTCTGCCTCGGCGGTTCCCAGCAGCATCCGAACAGTGCCAGAATCAGGGTCGTCAGCGCGCGCTACTGCTCAGGGAGCCTGCATGTCGCAAAGCATCGATCCTCACGCGATCCTCGTCGCGCTCGGGATCCCCCACGCCGACGCCGTGACGCCCGTCCTTGGCGGGAAAGACGCCGCGCTCTTCCGTGTCGAACGCGGGAAGGACGCCTTCGCGCTACGCATCTTCCGGCCGGGGGACGAGCGCGTGTTGCAGTTCGAGGCTGCCGTGATGCGGGCGGCGGGTGATTGCGGTATTCCAGTCCCGGCGATCCATGCTTCCGTCGTATCGGACGACCGGCCTGCGCTGCTGCTGGAGTGGCGCGCTGGTCGAACGGTCGTCGAGGAGGCCATCGCCGACCCGGCTCGCGCCGAACCACTCGGCATCGCCGCCGGACGGATGCTGGCGCGGCTGCACCAGATCGAGCCGCATGAGTGGATTCGCGAGCGCTCGTGGCTCGATTGGTTCGCGATCCCCGACACGCTCGCCCGCGCGCTGACCGCCGTCGCCGGCCCGCCGCGGCTACTACATCTCGACTATCACCCGCTCAACCTGCTGACCGACGGCGCGGCGATCACAGCTATTCTGGACTGGACGAACGCGCGGGCCGGCGACCCGCGCGCCGACCTGGCCCGCGCGCTCGCGATCCTTGCGTTGAACACCGGCGAGGCGCCGGTGGACGTCGGGTCCGTCGTCGCCGCCTTCGAGC
>DAOKZM010000564.1:0-1302 GCA_035325665.1 Thermomicrobiales bacterium
GTTCAGGAAGGGCAATCCGCCGCCGAATGCCCACAGCCCGGCGACGAGCGCAACGCTGCCGGCATAGAGCCCGGTCGCCCAGGTCGTCCGCGTGTCGGTCCCGGTACCGAGCCCGTGGACGAGCGAGGCGAGGAAGATCGGGTAGGTCAGGCCATGCAGCGCGTGCCAGGCGCGGTAGCCGATCCGGCTCCGGACCCAGACGCTCGCTCCGACGGCGATCGATAGCTCCGCGGCAATGATCCCCAGGCTCATCCAGAGCGGCCGGTACGTGCTGGCGAAGGGGACGAGCACATCGACGAGCCGGAAATGGGTGAACGGGTCGAGCCAGATGGTGACGACGTGCAGCGCGACGAAGACGTAGAACGTCAGCGTCACCCAACGGTGCAGGTCGTGGACCACCAGCCGTGGGATGGGACCGGCGAACCAGCGCCGGCTCACCGCGATACCGAGCGCGACCGCCACCGTTACGAGCAGGAAGGCGGTAATGCCACTCCCGCGGCCCAGATACCAGAGCAGACTACCGTTGGTGGTATCCAGGCTCACGTCGCTGCCTCGTTTCCACCGGCCGGCCAGCCGCCGACCGTCACGACTCGGCCACACCCGCTGAACCGGGAAGCTAGGTCGAGCGACCCGATCCAGTCCGGACCGTCCTCGCCGCGCAGCCAGCCCACCTTCGCGGCGACCTCGGCGACGGCGCAGTCGCGCGCGGCGACCGAGACGATCGTCCACGGGCTGGCGGCCGGGCGGCCGGTTCGCGGGTCGATCAGGTGGTGGAGTCGTTCGCCACCCCGGCTCCACTGCCGCCGGCCGAGGCCCGATGTCGCCAGCGCACCCCGTTCGAGACGCACGGTCGTCTCGGGCGGACCGTCGGTATCCGGCGCGACCTCGCAGAGCCAGCCGCCCTCCGGCGCGGGGCCGGCGATGCCGATGTCACCCCCGGCGTTCACCAGCACGCCGCAACCGATCCCGGCTAGCGCGCGCAGCGCGTAGTCGACCGCGAAGCCTTTGCCGACCCCGCCGAAGTCGAGCCGGTCTCCCTCCGGCAGCAGCACGACGCAGCCATCGAGGTGATAGCGGATCTCACGCCAGCGGCCGGCCGGCCGGGTTGGGAGCGCCGGGCCGGGTCCGGACGCCTCGATCTGCTCGATGCTACGGTCGTAGCCCGCGGCCTCCAGCGCGTCGCGGACCGTCGGGTCGAACCAGCCGCCGGTGGACGCTGCCGCGCGACAGGCGAGGTCGAGGAGTTCGGCGAACAGCCGCGAGGCATGCTGCGGCCGGCCCGCGCCGCGCTCCAGCTCGGCC
>DAOKZM010000564.1:1333-1708 GCA_035325665.1 Thermomicrobiales bacterium
GAGCGCGCGAGGATCGGTGACCGCGATCTCGATCGACGAGCCGAGCGCGCGAAAGCGCGTCGTCACAATCGTGCTGGTGGTTGTTGAGGCGACGGGCATCTCAAAATCCTGACCGCTAGCGCGACGACGAGCTTCGCGTGTGATGGCGCGTCGTCGTCGTGGATGGTTGGGCGGCGCCCGGCGAGATTGTGCTGCCGCTGCCCTGGTCGGTGAACAGCGACTGGCTCGGCGTCGGGTAGCCGTTCGACTGTGTGGCGCTCGATCCGGCGTCGATGCGGCCGCTGTTTGCGACGCCGGCGGGTTGGCTCGTGCTCGGCGGCATCGTGCTCCTCGAAGTGACTGGCTGGTTGCTGATCCGGCGTGTCGTGGCCATCG
>DAOKZM010000565.1:0-1708 GCA_035325665.1 Thermomicrobiales bacterium
GGCGCGCCAGGACGCCGACTTACTGTGGCTGCTGCGGCTAAGTGACGACCGCGACCTCGACCTGTTCAACCTCTACGTCGACCTGCTCACCGAACGTGTCCTCGGCTACTACGACCCCGAGACGAAAGAGCTCTACATCGTCAACGACGAGCCGGAGCTCTCGGCGCTAGGCGAGATGACCGTCGCCCACGAGATGGTCCACGCGCTCCAGGATCAGCACACCAACCTGCTGGCGCTCAGCGACGACGAGGTTGACGGGGATCGGGCACTGGCCCACAGTGCGCTAATCGAGGGGGACGCCGAGGTCACCGCGACACGATACATCCTGGAGTACTTCGATCGCGCCCAGCTGATGGACCTCGCCATCGAGAGCGGCGGCGCCTCGTCGGACGTCCTCGATAGCGCCCCGGCCTACGTCCGCGACAGCCTCTACTTCCCCTACATCCAGGGAGTCGAGTTCGCGACGCAGCTCTACCAGATCCGCGGCGTCGACGGGCAGACCGCGGCGCTGGCGGATCCTCCATCCTCGTCGGAGCAGATCCTCCACCCCGAGAAGTACCTCGACGAGCGCGACGAGCCGCTAACGGTGGTCATCCAGGACCTCGAGCCGATCCTCGGCAATGGCTGGAAGCAGGCACGGGCCGACACGATCGGCGAGTTCGACCTGCGGGTGTTGCTGCGCGAGAACGGCGCGCAGGACGCCGAAGGCGCGGCGGCCGGCTGGGGCGGCGGGCAGTACAGCCTCTACAGCGGACCGGCCGCGAGCGATGCACTGGTCGCCGTCACGGTCGAATGGGACACCGACGCGGATGCCGGCGAGTTCGTCGTCGCCCTCGGCCAGACCTTCGGGATGGACGACCTGACCGGCCGGATCATCAGCGACGACCAGGGCCGGCACAGCGCCGTCGTCCGCTCCGGCGCATCGGTTACCCTGATCACCAGCACCGACGCGAACGCGGTCGAGCGGGCGCGGCAGGCGCTGGCGACCCAGACGAGCTGAGCACAGAGAGCAGGACAGGCAGGGTGACCGAGACGGACGACGCGACGACGCTACTGGCGATCTACGCCCATCCCGACGACGAAACGTTCGGCACGGGCGGCACGTTGGCCCGGATATCCGCCGAGGGGCGGCGCGTCGTGCTGGTCTGTGCCACGCGCGGCGAGGCCGGCGAGATCAGCAAGCCGGAGCTGGCCACACCGGAGACGCTCGGCGCGGTCCGCGAGGCGGAGCTGCGCTGCGCCGTCGAGGCGCTGGGCATTGCCGAGGTGATCTTCCTTGGCTACCGCGACTCCGGCATGGCCGGCACGGCCGAGAACGACGACCCGCGGGCGTTCTGCCAGCAGCGAACGGATGTCGTGGTCCGCCAGCTCGTCGAGATCATCCGGCGCGAGCGGCCGGGCGCGATCGTCACCTTCGATCCCAGCGGCGGCTACGGTCATCCCGACCATATCGCCATTCACCACCACGCCACCGCGGCGATCAGCGCGGCCGGCGCCGTGACCTTCGCGCCGGATCTGGGCGCCCCGTGGCGCACCCCGCGCACCTGGTGGATGGTCATCACGCGCGACGCGATCAGCGCGATGCGCGACGCGATGGACGAGGCTGGCATGGATACCACCTGGACCGACGATCTGATCGAGTCACAGGCCGGCTGGCCGGACGACGACATAGACCTGCTGGTCGACGTCAGCCGATACGGCGAGCACA
>DAOKZM010000566.1:0-1704 GCA_035325665.1 Thermomicrobiales bacterium
TCTTGCGGAACCAGCCCGCTCCGGCCTGCGCCGCGACGGCCCGATCGACGATGCGCGCCGTGTCGACGAGCGTCCGCGCCCCGACCGGCCGGCCGACAGTCCTCCCGATCGCTTCGACAAACGCGGCCATCCTGCGCTTCAGCGTCTTGTGATAGTCGCGTCCCCAGGCGTAGCGGGCGATCCGGCCGCGGAGGATGCCGTCGTCCGGCGGCGCGGCCGGTCCGGACCAGAATGGCACGCCGACCGAGACGATCGATCGGACCGTGTCGTGCAGCGTTCGCGGGTCGCACGACTCGCGCGCCCGCTCGACCGTGAACCACTCCATCCCGCGCGTATGGCCGCGCTCGACGTGATCGGTGATGTATGCCGCTGTCTCGTCGAACGGCTCGGGCCCGGTGACACCCGCGACGGTGAGGCCGCTCTCGCGGGCGAGCTCGCCGAGGTCCGCGCGGGAGATCTCCGGCCTCATCTGGTCGTGCCATTCGTCGCGAGAAAGGCCAGCGCCTCGTCACGGGTTGGGAGCGCGGCGCGGGCGCCGAGGGTACGGCAGGCCAGCGCGCCGAGGGCATTGGCGCGGCGCAGAACCTCGATGTCGGGGGCGCGGTCGAGCAGGCCCCAGAGGCATCCGGCCGCGAACGCATCACCGGCGCCGGTGGTATCGACAACCTCTACCGGGAACGCCGGAAGATACTCGACAGTGTCTGGCCGGACGACGTAGGCTCCGTTGGCGCCATGCGAGACGAAGAGCCTGGAGCAGGCATTGGCCACGAGGTCGTCACGCGCCCGCGCGATTGCTGCTTCGAGCGTTGCCTCCCCGGTCAACGCCAGCAGCTCGCGGACGTTTCCCACGCCGGCATCGTGGCGCATGAGGTGCTGCCAACCCTCTCCCGGCTCCATCTCGACGAGATACGTCATCGTGCCGAAGAGCTTCGTGCGCGGGCTCTGATGTGCGGGAAGGTCCAGGAAGAAGTTCCGCAGTCTCGCATCGTCGATATCGATCAGAACCCACTGGTGGGCGAGCATTTCATCGACCGGTAGCCGGTCGCCGTGCAGCGGCTTGGCCCCCTGGATCCAGAAGATAGTGCGGTCGCGTTGCGTTTGTTGTCCCGAGACGACGATGATGCCGGTGTCGGACGGCTCGCTGGCGCGGATCATGATGTGATCGACGTCGCAGCCGTCGCGTCGCAAGTCCTCCACCAGCGCGGCGCCTCGCGCGTCGTCGCCGACTGCCGAGACCAGCATGACCGGGACATCGAGCCGAGCGAGGGCTGCGCAGGTGTTGCCGGTCGTGCCGCCCGACTGCTCGAGCTGGCGGCGGACGATCGCGTACTCTCCGGGGCCTGGATAGGCATCGGTCACCACGAACTGATCCCACGAGCAGAGTCCCAGCGCCGCCACGCCTGGTTGCATGAACGTCCCGACCTTCATCCTGCCAATACGGCCGCTGCGTCGCGCGCCGGCCCAAAGGATAGCCCGACCAGCGGCCGGCGGGTGGCGGATACAATTACCGGACAGGAGGCGAGATGGATCGGCAACGGATCCTGGTCGTCGAAGACGAGGCAGAACTCGCCGAAGCGCTCAGGTTCAACCTGGATCGCCAGGGATACGAGACAGACGCCGTCGGGAATGGCTACACCGCCGTCTGCGGTTGCCAGGTGCGCGCCGGGTGTCGCCAGTCGATGCCCTCGAGCAGCATCGAGAGCT
>DAOKZM010000567.1:0-1701 GCA_035325665.1 Thermomicrobiales bacterium
CACCCACCTGGCGGGGCCGGTGACCACGCTCGCCACCTGCTGGCGCATCACGCGCGTGGATGGCCGGGAGTTCTTCTTCACCGACCATGACCGCGATCTCGTCTTCGACGGCGATCTCTATAAGGCGAGCTCCGGCTATTCGCGCACGGCGATCGCCAATGATGCGAGCCTGAGCGTCGACAATCTCGACGTCGAGGGCGTCTTCGACAGCGCGTCGATCACCGAGCAGGAGCTGCGCGCGGGACTCTTCGATCAGGCAGAGGTACGGATCTTCCTCGTCAACTGGGCCGATCCTTCGATGGGCGCGCTTCGCATGCGGCGCGGCTGGTTTGGCGAGGTGGTGCTGACCGAGCAAGGCGTTTTCCGCACAGAGCTGCGCGGCATGACGCAGGCGCTGCAACAGCGCATCGGCGAGCTCTACAGCCCTGAATGCCGCGCCGATCTCGGCGACCCGCGCTGCAAAGTGCCGATCCATCCGCCCGAGATCCAGCGTTCGACGTCCTATGCCGTCGGCGACACCGTCCGCGTGCGTACCTCCTCGGCGCTCGCGACGATCGGGATTCCCTTCGTCAATCCTGGCTTCGATACCGGCAATCTCTCCGGCTGGACCGTAGCTTCCGGCTCGGCGGCGGCGAAAACTGCGAGCGGCGCGCTCGGGCCAAAGACCGGAACGCATTTTCTTGAAGGCGGCAATGTCGCCAGCTTCGAGCTGCGTCAGACCGTCGATCTCGCCGATGTTCTCGATGAGGCCATCCTCGATGCCGGCGACTACCGCCTGACTGTCGGCGGATGGCGGGCCAATGGCGGCGGCAACACCGTCGATCAGGGACGGCTGCGCGTGCAGTTGCTCGATGAATTGGGCGCTGTGCTGGCCACACCGCTCGACACCGGCAATGAGGCGATGACCGGCGTCTGGACGCTCCGCCAGGTCGCCGACGCGCTGGTTCCCTCGGGCACGCGGCAGCTGCGTGTGATCTTCAACGGCACGAGGGTCAGCGGCTCGGTGTGCAACGCCGCGCTCGACGCCGTCAGCGGCTTCTTCACCGACACGACGACAGGCGTCGGCACAGCGACCGTGTTTGAGAATCGCGTCTACCGCTGCGTCGGTGCGGGTACGACGGCTGCTGACGAGCCAGCCTATGACACTTCCGTCGGCCAGCAGACCACCGACGGAACGGCCGTGTTCGAGGCCTTGGAGTCGTGGAGCCGGGCCGGAATCGTCACCGATGTCGTCGACCGGGCGGTGTTCACGGCTACGATCGACGAGCCGCGCGCGAGTGACGGCTGGTTCGCCGGCGGCGCGCTGACCTGGGAGAGCGGGCCCAATGCTGGACGCTCGATAGAGGTGAAGGCGTGGACCCAAGCGACGGGCCGCGCCGAGCTGTTCCTGCCCATGGGCTACGCGATCCGGGTCGGCGACCTCTTCCGCATCCATCCCGGCTGCGACAAGCGCCTCGACACTTGCATCGCGCGCTTCGCCAACGTCCTCAACTTCCGCGGCGAGCCCTACGTGCCGGGGCAGGACGCCATGATGAGCTATCCCGATGCCCGCTGAGATCATTACCTCCGAGACCATCACACCCGAGACGGTCGTTGCCGAGGCGCGTGGCTGGCTCGGCGTTCCCTGGCGACATCAGGGGCGGAGCCGCTCCGGCATCGACTGCGTCGGGTTGGTGGTCTGCGTCGCACATGCGCTGCACC
>DAOKZM010000568.1:0-1694 GCA_035325665.1 Thermomicrobiales bacterium
CGCCGTCGCCTTGATGCGCGCGGGCATGATGTTGTCGGCGATGCGCGTCCAGGATGTCACCATCAGCCGCAGCGGATGGTCCATCGCGAAGTAGTCGCCGAACGCGATGACATAGATGGCGATGTCGTCCCTGACACCCTTGAGGTGCGGGGTCAGTTCGATGCCGGCTTTATAGATGAAGGGACGGATGTAGATGTTCGTCTTCGGGTTGTTCTTGGCGACGAGATCTTGGATCACCTGAGCCAGGCCGTCGGCGTCGAGCGCGAGCTCCGAACGCAGGATCCGGGCGCTGTTCATCAGTCGGCGGGTATGGTCCGGCAGGCGGAAGATGTTAATCGTCTCACCGCTGACGTCGAGATAGCCGCGAATCCCGCCAAACGCCCCAGTGCCGTACTGCAGCGCGTGGGTCGCGATGCTGACCTTCGCCTGGTCGGACGGGACGATCTCGCCTTCGAAGTACGCATATGGCTGGAGGTCGATCTCCACGCCTGTCTCCAATCTTCCGCTCGCGCTCGCCGCCCACCCGGGCAGGCGCCTGGGCCGGATCGACGCGCCGATGAGCGCGACAACCGGACTGGCGCATTCTAGCATCGCTCCTCGACCCGGCACGGTGCGCGTAATGCTCCTGGCACTAGTACATGTGGCGGGAGATGGCTTCCGACTCGGAGATATGCGAACCAATCGAGTGTCGCTCGCCGAGGTGGCCTCGACCGAGCTTGCGATCGATCAGCGCCCCGGTGATGATTCCGACGCCGAAGCCGAGCGCGAGAATGATGAATCCCATGGCGAGCCGTGCTTTCAATTCCTGCTGCGCGTCGTCGCGTTGCATGCGCACACGCAGTCAGGTTCCATGCGTCCATCATGTGCCGGCCGATCGTGCCTGTCAACCTCGCTCGGCGAACCTCGCCAGATTGACGGGCCGGCCGGCGGCTCCGTATAACTGCGCGGCTCGCAGCGAGGCCGGAGGCGGGAGATGACTGACGTGGTCGACAGCGAGGTTGATGACGCGCGAGCGCTGGCGCCGTGGCTCGGCTTTCAGCGCGTGCCAGGCATTGGGCCCGCGCGACTCGGCCGGCTGGTCGAGCTATTCGGCTCAGTCGCCGCAGCCTGGGACGCCTCGCCAGACGACTTGCGCTCGGCTGGCGTCTCCGAGGAGATGATCCGCTCGATCGACCGAGTCCGCAAGACCCTGGACATCGACGCCGAAGTCGTCCGGATGCATCGTGCCGGGGTACGCGCTATTCCGCTGGACAGCCCCGAGTACCCGCGCCTGCTGACCCACGCGAACTCGGCGCCGCCGCTGCTCTTCGTGCGCGGCCAGCTCGTGCCAGAGGACGACGTTGCGGTCGCCATCGTCGGCACGCGACGCGCCACCCGCTACGGCATCGACATGACGACACGGTTGTCGCGCGACCTGGCCGCCGCTGGGGTGACGATCGTCAGCGGACTGGCCTACGGGGTCGACACAGCCGCCCACCGTGCGGCACTGGACGCGGGCGGACGGACCGTCGCCGTCCTCGGTAGTGGGCCGGATACGATCTACCCGGCGCAGAACCGCTCGCTGGCCGGTCGGATCGTCGCTGACGGCGCGCTGATCAGCGAGTATCCAGTCGGCACGAAGCCGGACGCGCGGAACTTCCCGGCCCGAAACCGGATCATCAGCGGAATGTCGCGAGGCATCATCGTCGTCGAGG
>DAOKZM010000569.1:0-1630 GCA_035325665.1 Thermomicrobiales bacterium
CATCCACTCGGCGCGGGTGCTGACTCGCGTGCTCCTAGCCGCTGGCGGGCTGCTCCTCGCCGGCATCGTCGTGGCCTGGGTCCGCAAGTCCAACGCAACCGACCCGCTGTGGGGGCTGCGCCTCGATGAGATCCTGCGCGGCCTTAGTGTCGCGCTCGCCATCGTGGCGGTCGCGTTGGCCGCCGTCCGCGCCCGGCTGGTCTGGCGCCTGCCCGTGATGGCGCTACTCGCCGTGCTCGTGCTTATCACTGCGGTCGACGTCTATGCCGGCAACGCGAACCGGATCACGGTCAACCACCCTCACCGGCCCGACAGCTACCTCGGCCCCGACTGGGCCGCCGCGCCGGGCGACCCGTACGTCCGCCAGCTCCTCGACCTCCAGCGGCAAGCCGCGCCGGACCAGTTCCGCATCTATCCTGATCGCGCCGGGTCGATCTGGATCAACGGACCGCTCGTCTGGGGTCTTCAGAGCGTCAACGGCTACAGTGTCCTCTGGCCCCGCCAGTATCAGGAGCTGTTCAACCTCGCCGTCGGCAACCCCGGCTCGCCCGTCTACGACCTGCTCAACATCCGCTATGTTCCGACCACGAAGCCACTGGAGGAGCTCTACCCCGGGTTCGACCTCTCCGGCTTCCGGCTCGCGCTGCCAGGCTGGATGACGGTCTACGAGAACACCGACGCGATGCCTCGCGTCTGGGTCGCGCGCCACTGGGTTGTCCAGCCAGAGGACGACGTCATCGCCTGGATGACGACCAACGCCGGCTCGCTGCGCGACACGGTCATCGTCAGCAGCCCGCCGGACGAGGCGGCGACTCCTGGCGCGCCCGTTGATGGCGGGCAGGCTAGGATCGTTTCGTATGAAAACACCCGAGTCGCGGTGCGGGCATCGATGCCCGCGGCCGGCTACCTGGTTCTGGCCGACACGTTCTACCCCGGCTGGAAGGCGACCGTCGATGGCGAATCGGCTCCCGTCCAGCGCGCCGACCACGCGCTTCGTGCCGTCTGGCTGCCGGCCGGCGAACACGAGGTTGTGTTCAGCTACCATCCAACCGGCCGGACCGCCGGCACGATTGTGACCGTTGTCTCGATGCTGGCCATCGCCGGCCTCGCCGTCGCCGAGCCGCTCTACCGACGCCGGGCGCGCAGCCGGCTGTGATACGATGACGAACCCGAAGGCAAACCCGCGAATCGACGCCGCTCGTCCGGTCGATGGAAAGGTCCGCCCGTGAGGCTGCTCTCGACGCTCGTTACCGCGTTCGTCATCGCTGGCTCGCTGCTACTGTCGGCCCCGGCCGGTCAGCCTGCCCGCGCCGTCGACTATCGTGAGCCGGTCTACTTCGACGCCACCGGCTTCTGGCTACAGGGCACCTTCCGCGAGTACTGGGAGACGCACGGCGGCCTGTTTATCTTCGGCTACCCGATCACCGGCATCTTCATGGATAACGGCCTGTGGAAGCAGTACTTCGAGCGGGCCATCTTCGAGTACCACCCGGAGTACGCCGGCTCGCAGTACGAGGTGCTGCTCCAGCGGCTCGGCGCGATTCGCATCGCCGGCCGCGAGGGCGAGGCGCCGTTCCAGCCGATCCAGGGCGGTCAATCCGACGGGAGCTGCACGTTCTACGACATCACC
>DAOKZM010000570.1:0-1585 GCA_035325665.1 Thermomicrobiales bacterium
GCGCTTCCAGTAGCGATGCCGGCCGGCCGTCATCAGGTCGTTGAGCAGATCGTAGCGGCCGGCGATCCGGGCTAACATGGTCCGGACGTAGGCAGGTTTGTCGTCGGGACGTGAGACGTGGGACGTGGGACGCGAGGGTGTCATTCCCCTGTGCTCCTGTGTTTTGTTCAACTGAGAGTCGCCAGGGCGATGCCAGCGGCGTAGAGGGCGCCAAGGACGAGGTGCAGGCGGGCGATGCCCTTGACGGCTGGATGCAGCGCGGACGGGACGGGCGTGGACTGGAAGCGGCGGACGATCCCCGCCGCGGCGGCCAGCACGACGTAGGCTCCACCGAGCAGCGCCGCCAGGACGCCGATCCCGACCCGCCGCCCGGCGACGATGACGAGCGTCCGCCGGCCTCGGGCTGCGTCGCCGGCCATGTCGCGGATGTTGTTCCCGAGCAGGATCGCCGCGACGAGGAACGAGACCGGCAGCGCGGCGACGATGACCCCGCCGGTGATCGTCTCGGTATGGACGTAGTAGCCAAGCCCGACCAGCAGCAAGCCCATCAGGACGAACACCTGAATCTCGCCGAACGGCGTCCAGGCGATCGCCTTCGGCCCGCCCGAGTAGAGATAGGCGCCGAGCACCGCCGCCGCGCCGACCGCCAGCAGCCAGGGCGAGACGGTGACGACGAGGTAGAGCCCGCAGATGAGCGCCAGCGTCAGCGTCACCAGCGCCCCGCGCAGGACCGCCTTGTCGCTCAGATGACCGAAGACGATGCTGCCGGAGTTGCCGACCGATTCGTGGTCGTCCAGCCCGCGATGGTAGTCCTCATACTCGTTGAGCATGTTCGTTGCCGCCTGGATGAGCACCGAGCAGAGGAGCATGGCCAGGAAGCGATCGAAGAAGAACGCGCCCTCCCAGGCGGCCAGCGCCGAGCCGACCAGCACCGGGATGGCCCCAGCCGTCAGTGTGAACGGGCGGATCAGCGGAAACCAGTTGGCGACGTGTTGACGCACTCGCGCTCCCCCTGTAGCGTGCTCCTGCGGCGCCGCCGCGAAACCCGCCGTAGAGTATGGCCCGTCGCGATCGCGGCTGGCGAGGAGCAATGAGGACGATGTCGAGCGAGATCCTGCGCGAGCAGCAGACCTACTACAACGAGCGGTCCGGCGAATACGACGAGTGGTGGCTACGCAAGGGTCGCTACGACCGTGGCGAGGCCGAGAACGCGATCTGGTTCGCCGAGCAGGACGAGGTCCGCGCCGCGTTCGCTGCGCTTCCGTGGGGCGGCGACGTCGTCGAACTGGCCGGCGGGACCGGCGCCTGGACCCTCTGGCTCGCGCCGCGCGTCCGCTCGCTGACCGTGCTCGACGGCTCGCTGGAGATGATCGCGCTCAGCTCGGCGCGGCTCGAGGCGGAGGGCCACACCGGCCGCGTCGAGTATCACCAGGTCGACCTCTTCGACTGGCAGCCGGACCGGCAGTACGACGGGCTGTTCGTCGGCTACTTCCTCTCTCACGTCCCGGCCGCGCTGTACGACCCCTTTCTGGAGAAGATTGGCGCGGCACTGCGCCGGGACGGGCTGTTCGCGATGATCGACGGC
>DAOKZM010000571.1:0-1584 GCA_035325665.1 Thermomicrobiales bacterium
GGCGGCCTCGCCGGCCAGCGCGTCCGGGTCGTCGTTCTTGGCGGCGATGATGACCTCGGCGGCCTCCTCGCCGATCTTCTTGCCGATCTTGTCCACGCCCTGCTCGAAGAGGTAGGTCGTGTAGGAGCCCTCCGGCCGCGCGGCATGGCGCTGGTCGATGATCTCGGCGATGCGGCCGACGATGGCCGGGCCGGCCGCGGCCGCGCCGGTCGAGGCGATCGGCGGCGCGAAGAAGCAGCTTTCGGCGCCGGTATGGCAGGTCGGGCCTTCGGGGATCACGCGCAGCAGCAGCGTGTCGCCGTCGCAGTCGGCGCGGACATCCACCAGGCGCAGGACGTTGCCGGACGTCTCGCCCTTCTTCCAGATGCGCTGGCGTGAGCGGCTGTAGAAGTGGACGAGTCCGGTCTCGACCGTCAGCCGCAACGCCTCAGGGTCGAGGTAGCCCAGCATCCGCACCTCGCCGGGGCGGGCGTCCTGGACGATCCCCGGCGCCAGCCCGTCGGCGCCCCAGGAGACTTCGATGGTCCCATCTTGTTGTTGCGTCATCGCTCCGTCGCCAACCCTCCCACGTGCTCCGACCGTGAGTGTACAACCGGCGTCGCTTCACGCGGCTCCGGCATGCGCGTATGCTTCGCGCATGCGAATGGCATGGATAGACACGAGCTTCCGCGGCGCGGCGCCGGGGCCATCGCGAGGGGGGCGGATGATCGACCGCCAGTACTGTCTGCGCCACCGGCCGGCGCTGCCCAGCCGCTACCCGGTCACGCCCCGGCCTGACCTGGCGACGCGGCGCGCGGTCGTCGTGGACCGGCGTGAGGACGCCGAGCTGCTCTGCGCGGGAACCCACGAGGGGCCGCACGTCTGGCCGGACGGCGTCGAGGTCGAGCCAGCGGGGCCGGGAGAGCGTGAGAGCTGATCCTGGCGGTCAGCCGGGCCGGCGTTCCCACCAGGGCGCGGCGTCGTCCGGCGAGCGCGGCTCCAGCCCCTGGCGCAGCCCGGCGCCACCCATGAAGCCGGCGAACGCGCCGAGCGCGGCCGGCAGCAGCGACCAGACGAAGACGAATAGCGCCTGCTGGGTGGCGTAGTTCTGGAAGCTGACCACCCGCGCGATGGTCCCCTCCCAGGCCGGCGAGTAGATCACCGCGCCGTAGATCGCGGCGCCGACGAGGCAGAGCAGCACGCTCAGGATGCCGAGCACGACGCCGCGCCGGATGGTCAGCCCGAGCAGCAGCGATCCGACGAAGGCGCTGGCGATGAACAGCAGGGTCGACTGGTGCGGCGAGATGTAGCGCTCCAGCGCCCGCGACGACCAGACGATCGCCGCGCCGTGCATGACGGTCAGCGCCAGCCATTGCAGCGCGATGATCGACCAGTAGAGGATCGGCGAGATCGGTCGGGTCATATGGCTAGTCCTCCACCCGATCGACCACGCCGACCCGGTCGCCGATGTTGAGCGTTACCGTCCGGTCGAGGTCGAGGTAGGACAGGCGCATCCAGCCGTTGATCGTCAGATTCGCCTCGCCGCCTCGCGGCTGCTGGCTGCCGGAGGTGACGGTGAAGAGCAGATCGACGTTCTTCGCCTCG
>DAOKZM010000572.1:0-1580 GCA_035325665.1 Thermomicrobiales bacterium
GCGCGCCAACGCCCACGGCAATCCGGTCATCCTCGAGGCGTCGATCGGCCCGTACCGGGGCAACGGCTCGCGGATCTCCAGCGCGACCGGGCTGCCGACCGTCCTGGGTTGGGACCGCCACCAGCGCCAGCAGCGCTACCAGGCGGGAATCGACCGGCGGATGAGCGACGTGCGCGCGATCTACAACGACACCGACTCGACCCGCAAGCTGGAGATGCTGCGGCGCTACGACGTGCGCTATGTCATCGTCGGAGACGTCGAGCGTTACTGGAACTCGGCCGACAACCCGGCGCCATACGCATCGGCCGACGGGTTGGCGGTCTTTGACGCGCTCGTCGGCAACGGACTGGCACTCGCGTTCGAGTCGGGCCACACCAGAATCTACGAGGTGACGCCGTTCGCGCGCCTCTCCCCAGCGCCGGATGCGGTCCACACACCGTGAGCGATCTCGCAGCAATCATCCGCTGGTATGCGGCGCTGTCGGTCGTTGCCGTGGCGCTGCTGCCGCTCGTCGGCTGGCTCGGCGCCGGCCTCGGGCCGCTCCGGGTGGGACTCGTGCGACCGCTGTCGATCGTCGTCCTGACCGCCGTCGTCTGGTGGCCGTCGGCGCTCGTCGGGCTGCCCTTCAGCACGCCGGTGGTCGTCGTCGCGTTGACACTGCTCGCCGCGGCAAGCTGGGCCGGATGGTGGCGGGCGGGCAGACCAGCGCTCGACCTGCGCTGGCTTGCCGCGAGCGAGGTCGCCTGGCTCGCGCTCTTCGCAGGCTACACCTGGTTTCGTGGCTTCAACCCGGACATCCCCAACACCGAGAAGCCGATGGAGATCGCGCTGCTGACGTCGGTCGGCGGGTCGAGCGCGGTCCCGGCCCCCGATCCCTGGCTCGCCGGCTATGGCATCAACTACTACTACTTCGGCTACCAGGTCTTCTCGACGGTCGTCCGGCTCGCGGGCGTCCCGGCCGCGATCGGCTTCAACCTCGCGCTGGCGACGATCTTCGCCTCGGTTGCCACGGCCGCGATGGCGGCCGCGGGTCAGCTCGTCCGGCTGGCGCGTGGCTCTCGCCTGGCTGTCGCGTCGGCTGCGGCACTCGGGCCGCTGCTGGTGCTGCTATCCGGGAACCTCGAGACGACCCGCCGCCTGCTCGCCGACGGTCGAACCGTCGTCGACGCCGGCTGGTGGCAGGGGATCGGCTGGCAGGCGAGCCGGGTGATCGTCGACAACAACGTGTTCCAGCCCGGCGACAGCCGCGAGACGATCAACGAGTTCCCGGCGTTCTCGTTCATCCTCGGTGACCTGCACCCGCACGTTCTGACCCTGCCGCTGCTGGCGTCGATCCTGGCGCTCGCGCTCGGCCTTCTCTTGCCGGAGGTTGCCGCCAGTCGAATGCGGCTCGCTGGCATCGGCGCGCTGACCGGCCTCCTCTATGCGTCGAACAGCTGGGACGCCCCGACGGGACTGGCGCTCGTCGTCCTGATGCTCCTGATCACGAACCGTGGGAGGCCACGCGACTGGCTATCCGGCTCGGCCGTTGCGGGAGCGGCGGCGCTCGCCGCCCCGCTTCCCTTCACCCTGGATTACGC
>DAOKZM010000573.1:0-1548 GCA_035325665.1 Thermomicrobiales bacterium
CGCCCGTGGGGACAGGGGTGTCGTGTGACGCACTACTATCCCGGCTCGACGATATGCACGTCATTCGCTACAGCGAGACGGGTTCGCTCTGTCGGGGATGCGCAGCATCGTTACCCTGTTACGCTGACGCAATGGGCCGGCAGCCGCCAGCCTTCGGTCCGCGAACACCGGACGTTTCTCGCGGTTGGCCGGCTGGATCGAGCGCGGTGATCGTGTAGCCGTTGCCCTTCAGCGTGTAGCCGTCTCAGGGACGAGGAAGGTCTCGATTGTCCAGCAGTCGCTCTTCAGGTCGAGCGGGACGGCGACTGTCCTCAGCCTCCGGCCAGTGGTATGGCTGCGGTACACTGCGCGGGCGATCGTCGATGGTCCAGGACGGGGCCGGCGGGCCGGCCAGAGGAGGCAGATGCAGATTCAGCTTCTCCGCCACGCCACGCTCGTCGTCGAGGTGGGAGGCCGGCGGCTGCTGGTCGACCCGATGCTCGGTGCGCGGGAGAATGCCGACCCGATCCCGAACACGCCCAACCAGGTCCGCAACCCAATGGTCAAGCTGCCCTACGATGAGGCGACGCTCGGCCAGCTCATCGCGACGCTGGACGGCGCGATCGTCACCCACCTGCACAGCGACCACTGGGACCGCCGCGCCGCCGAGCTGCTGCCGAAGAATCTGCCGCTGCTTTGCCAGCCCGGCAACGAGGAGCGCCTGCGCTCGGACGGGTTCACCGACGTGACTCCGGTCGAGGACACGCTGGAGTGGCATGGGCTGGAGCTGACCCGCACCGGCGGGCAGCACGGCACCGGCGAGATCGGCGAGCGGATGGGCAAGGTCTCCGGCTTCGTCGTCCGCGCGCCGGGCGAGCCGGTGCTCTACTTGGCCGGCGACACGATCTGGTGCGCTGAGGTCGAGGACGCGCTGGCGGCGCACACGCCGGACGTCATCGTCGTCAACAGCGGCGCGGCGCAGTTCCTCGTCGGCGACCCGATCACGATGACGGCCGCCGACGTCGTCCAGGTCTGCCAGGCCGCGCCGGACAGCACCGTCGTCGCCGTCCACATGGACGCGATCAACCACTGCCTGCTGACGCGTCACGCACTGGCCGCGGCGGCCGAGGGGGCGGGCGTCCAGGCCTGGCTGCGCATCCCGACCAACGGCGAGGTGCTGGCGTTCGAGATGGGGGCCTGACGTGAGCGGACGGATCAGCGCCAGCGGGCCGCACGGGGGCCAGCCGATCCTTAGGACCGGCGCGCCGCTGGCCGAGGCCGAGGCCGCGGTCGTGATGGTCCACGGGCGCGGGGCGACGGCGGCCAGCATCCTGGCGCTGGCCAACGAGCTGCCGGTCGCGGGCGTTGCCTTCGTCGCGCCACAGGCGGCGACGAACACCTGGTACCCGTACTCCTTCCTCGAGCCGATCGAGCGCAATGAGCCGTGGCTGTCCTCGGCGCTGGCGGCCGTGGGCGATGTCGTCGGGCAGGTCGAGGCCGGTGGCGTCCCGGCGGAGCGGGTCGCCCTGCTCGGGTTCTCGCAGGGCGCCTGCCTGGCGTCCGAGTACG
>DAOKZM010000574.1:0-1502 GCA_035325665.1 Thermomicrobiales bacterium
CGACCCAGTAGCGTAGCGCCTCCTCACCGGCGACGCGGAACGTCGTCAGGGTGATGCTGTTGTTGCCGCGCCGCTCGCGGACCGCGCCGGGGATGTCGAAGATGGTCAGGTCGGAGCCGGTGCTGCCCGGCCCGTCGCCGTAGAACAGGTGGTACATCGTCGGCTCGTCCTGGTTGACCGTCTTGATGATCGGGCGCAGACCGAGGACGCGCGGGTAGAAGTCGTGGCTGCGCTGGATATGGCCGCTAAGCGCGCTGACGTGATGCATGCCCTTGAGCTGGAGTGTCACGATCGTCCCCTCGCCGCTGGCCGGCAGGGCCGGCCACGATCCCAGTCACCATCCCGCACGTTACCTGCCCGCCCGGAGTAGCGATGCCCGACGCGGATTCGTCCACGTGGTTCACGGTTCGAGTGTGCCACGGGCGCCGGCAGCGAGTCGGGCGGCGCGGCGTGAGTTGATGCGGTAGCGGAGCCTGGCGGAGGGTGCGCTCTGCGGAGCGCGGACAGGCCGGGTCCTGTCCGTACGGAGGTTTCAGCGCGTGCGTGTCTGCGCTGGCGTGATTCGGGCCGGCGGGGGAGTGGCGGGCCGCGGGCCCCGGGCGGCGGCCCCCCCGTCCCCTCCCAAACTTTCTCCCGTCCCCCATCCCTCGTCCCTCATCCTGTCGGCCGCAAGTAGACGAGCCAGTAGACCGCCGCGACCAGCAGGCCGCCGCCGATGATGTTGCCGATCGTGACGGGGAGCAGGTTGTTCCAGAGGAAGTCGGTCCAGGTCAGGTCGGCGAGGGCGTCGGGCTGGAGGCCGGCCGCCTCGACTACTTCCGAGCGGTCGCGCAGCAGGATGCCGAGCGGGATGAAGTACATGTTGGCGATGCTGTGCTCGAAGCCGGAGGCGACGAAGCCCGCGATCGCCGGGACGATGGCGACGACCTTGTCGACGTTGCTGCGGGCGCTGAAGCAGAGCCAGACGGCGAGGTTGACCATCGCGTTGCAGAGGATGCCGCGGGCGACCGCCTCGCCGAACGAGAGCTGGACCTTGGCGTTGGCGGTCGAGAGCGCGGCCGCGCCGACCTTGTCGCCGCCCAGCGCCCACTGCCCGGCCAGGTAGACCAGCGCGACGGTGCCGAGCGCCCCGACGAGGTTGCCGAGGTAAGCAAGCCCCCAGTTGCGTAGCAGCCGCCGGGCGCTGACCTGCCGGTCCAGCCAGGCCATCACGATCAGCGTGTTGCCGGTGAATAGCTCGGCCCCAGCGATGACGACGAGGATCAGGCCCAGCGAGAAGGCGACGCCGACGAGCAGCCGGGTCGGGCCGAAGCCGAGCGTCGAATCGACGCCGACGACCGTCGCCAACTGCGCGCCGAGCGCGATGAACGCGCCGGCCAGCACCGCCAGCGTCAGGAGGCTGAGGACGTCCAGCCCGGCCTTGGTGACCCCGGCCAGCTCGACCCGGCGGGCCATCTCGGCCGGCGCGTAGGGGTCGAACGTCGGGACGGTTATGCTGACCG